>CBIHPU010000089.1:0-9552 GCA_966211935.1 uncultured bacterium
TGAAAAATTTCTTTTTACTGATCATATTTTTCAGTCTTCCCGGACTGTTTTCCGCTCAGCAGGATTCTGTTGCTGTCCGTTTTTCAAAACAGGTTACAGCAAATGGCATGAAAGAGAATTTAACAGTACTCGCTTCTGATGAGTATGAAGGCAGGGAAACCGGAATGAAAGGCCAGAAGATGGCTGCTGATTACATTTCAAAATTTTTCCTGAAGCAAGGTCTGCCGGCAGTTAATGGAAGTTATTACCAGAAATTTTCAGTCGTGTTACACAAGCCACAGGAACTTGAAATCAAAATCAATGGAAAATCATTTGTGCAGGGAGAAGATTTTTATTCTCCTTCGTCCGCTTCAAAAGACAGCACATTTCAATTTCAAAATATTCTTTTCGCCGGATACGGAATAAACAGCGAAAAATATAATGACTTTGCGGGAGTGAAAACATTTCCTTCCGTTGCAATGATCTGTGAGGGTGATCCACTCGACAAGAACAAAAATTCGTGTATAACAGGGAACACGGAAATGTCCGCGTGGACCACAAACTGGAGAATGAAATCTTTTGAGGCAAAGAAAAACGGTATAAAAGTTCTGTTTATCGTGGACGATGATGTGAAGAAAAACATGAATGAGAATTCACACCGCATTTCATCACCACGCATGAGCCTGGAAGAAGATTACAATCCCGGGACTACAAATGACGGATTGCTTATAGTTCATATCAGCGAAGAAATGGCGAATGCCATGCTTTCAAAAAGCGGGAGCAGCATCACCGCTCTTAAAAAGAAAATTTCAAAAAAGAAATCACCCTGCAGTACTGAATTTAATTGCATTACAGAAATGAATGTAAAGCAAACACACGAAAAACTGAGTGGGGAGAACGTTTTAGGTTACGTGGAGGGTACAGATCTGAAAGATGAATTGGTGGTAATTACAGCTCATTACGATCATTTAGGAAAACACGATGGCGTTGTATTTAACGGCGCGGATGATGATGGAAGCGGAACCGTGGGTGTAATGGAACTTGCCCGGGCATTTGCGGCTGCAAAACAGCAGGGAAAAGGACCAAGAAGAAGCATTTTGTTCATGGCGGTTTCGGGAGAAGAAAAAGGATTGCTTGGAAGCGATTTTTATTCACGTCATCCTGTTTTTCCAATGGAGAAAACGGTAGCGAACCTGAATATTGACATGATAGGGCGCGTAGACAAGGAACATGACGGAAAGCCGGATTACATTTACATCATAGGATCAGATATGTTAAGTACGGCGCTTCACGCGATAAACGAAGACGCAAATAAAAAATACGTCAATCTTTTGCTCGATTACAAATACAATTCAACCAATGATCCGAATCGTTATTATTACCGAAGTGATCATTACAACTTTGCAAAGAACAGCGTGCCGGTGATCTTTTATTTTAACGGTGTACACGCTGACTACCATAAAGAAACCGACGAGATAGAAAAAATTGATTTTCAGAAAATGGAAAAGATTGTAAGACTGGTATTCTTTACCGCCTGGGATCTCGCGAATCGCGATGAAAGAATTAAGGTGGACAAATAAGCCGCTTAATTATTCTTAACGTATTTACAACAATCCGATTAATATCTTTGCTGCGTGAAAAATTTTCTGATAACAACTTCTTTATTTCTTCTTTTCATTTTCACATTCGGCTGCGCGCCGGAGAAAGAAAAAATTCCCGCTCCTGAAAATCTGCTGAATGAAGAAAAAATGGCGGACCTGGTTGCCGCGCTTCATTTATCAGACGCGATGATCAATCAGAATAACATGAACATTACCAATGAAAAGAAGGAATTAAAATTCAATGTTTTTAAGGAAAATAATGTAGAGCGCGAAGATTATTACATCAGCATGAAATATTACTGCCAGAATCCGGAGCAGTTGAAAGCAATTTATCAGCTGGCAATGGAGAAACTGAATAAAATGAAAAAGTAAATTCTGTTCAGCACTAATTATTCACCGTGTGCGTTGTTATCCTGTACTTGTCTCCCTGTTCGCTGATGATAAATTGTTCGAGGGTTGTTACCTTATCATATTTTACCTCATAAGTTAAATTGATCATCAAGGGCTCACCGATTTCAGCGCTGCCGGAACTGTCTTTCAAGGTATAGGAGATCAGCTTTCCACTCAGATCGCTCAGCCTTCTGAACTTGTCAGGCAGATCTTCTCCGCTAACAGTAACCAGATCATTGGAGTAAAATTCATTTCTCACTTTTTCCACGTCATTCTGGTTAATGGACTGCAATGCGCCTTCTGCAACTTGTCTCGCTTTTTTAAAATCAGGTTCACTTCCTGTGCAGGAAATCAACGCCGCGCATAGAGCAAATATTGAAAAATGAAAGAATTTCATGTTGGTTGTTTTTTGATAACGCTAAAATAAGTTTTTATCCAGAGGAAAAAAATAACGCATGACATCTGTAAGTTATAAATAATTAAATTTGCCGTCCAAAATCAGAAACCATGAATAATAAAGGCCCTATCTCCAAATTTATCGACCATCACTATCGTCACTTTAATTCAGCTGCGTTAAAAGACGCGGCAATTGGGTATGAAGCTCACCTGAAAGATGGAGGTAAAATGCTGATCAGCCTGGCCGGAGCAATGAGTACCGCGGAACTTGGTGTTTCACTCGCGGAGATGATCCGCCAGGATAAAGTGGCCATAATTTCCTGTACAGGCGCGAATCTGGAAGAAGACCTGATGAACCTCGTTGCGCATTCACATTACAAGAGACTTCCAAATTACCGCGATCTTACTCCGAAGGAAGAATGGGATCTGCTGGAAAAAGGATTGAACCGCGTTACAGATACCTGTATTCCGGAAGAAGAAGCATTCAGAAGACTGCAAAAACATATTCACAAGATCTGGAAAGACGCCGATACAAAAGGTGAGCGCTATTTTCCGCATGAATTCATGTATAAACTTATTTTGAGCGGCGAACTGAAACAATATTATGAGATCGATCCGAAGGATTCATGGATGATTGCCGCCGCTGAAAAAAATCTTCCGATGGTTGTACCGGGATGGGAAGATTCTACAATGGGAAATATTTTTGCCAGCTATGTGATCAAGAATGAAATTAAGGCAAGCACCATGAAGAGCGGAATTGAATATATGGTTTGGCTGTCTGACTGGTACAGAAAAAATTCTTCAGGCAAAGGAGTTGGGTTTTTCCAGATCGGCGGTGGTATTGCAGGAGATTTTCCTATCTGTGTTGTGCCGATGATGTACCAGGATCTTGAATGGACGGACGTTCCTTTCTGGTCTTACTTCTGCCAGATCTCTGATTCAACAACAAGTTTCGGTTCATACAGCGGAGCAGTACCGAATGAAAAAATTACCTGGGGAAAACTGGATATAAACACGCCAAAATTTATAGTGGAAAGTGACGCGACGATAGTTGCTCCGCTGATTTTCGCGTGGGTGCTTGGGTGGTAGAATAATCAGAAACAAAGAATTCAAAACATTTCAAGACTGTACCATTCGTAAATGGTTACGGTAAGGTTGTATGTGAAATGGAGCGCCATTCCATACCACAGCGTATTGAATTTCATTCGCAGATAACCCAGCAGCAATCCGAAAAGAAAGATCCAGAGAAAAGAAAGCAGGCTGAGGTGCATGAATGAAAACAGAATTGCTGTTACAATTATTGTTGCTTTTCCTGAAGCCATTGGCTGAAGAAAATTAAACAGGAATCCGCGGAATGAAACTTCTTCAAATACTGCAGGAAAAATCGCGATACCCAGAACCATCCACATTTTTTTAAACTCCAGTCCTTCAAACCCTGATGAGTAATAAAAATCTGCGTTGAATAACACTTTATTCATTTCTGTGATCAGGTAAGTATTTGCAATTGCCAGCGGAATGATTGCTATTACAAAAACAACGAGCAATAAGGGCCGTACATTTTTTAAGGAATAGAGCGGAATGAGTTCTCGAAAATTTATGGCAACAAAAACAAAAGTTATCAATGCAAAAATACCATCGATAACAAGATGCGCGGGATATTCCTGCAGGGATTTTGCTTTCTGCGCGACAATACAGATAAGAAAAAGAATGAAGTAAAAGAATATTGAATACCTGAGTCTGTTGGTGTTTCTTTTTTCTTCTTTATCTGAAATCAGCTGAACACGGGTTCCGCAGCTTCCGCAAAATTTTTGTTCTGCTTTAAGTTCTGAACCGCATTCCACACATCGTAATATCTGATCAACTTCCATTCCTATTTATTCTTCAGCATCCATTTTTTCCACTTTTCTGGCGGAACTCACGCCTTTAACGAGATAGATAATAACAACGACTTTAATAATAATTCCACTGAAAACACTTTTCGGATCATATATCATCAACAATAGTTGCATACTTATAAAGACAATCAAACCAGTCAATAATGCTGCAAACGGCTTTTGTTTCGACCAGAAACCAAGTCCGAGAAAAATACCTGCCATCACAAGGTACTGTACCAGTAACGCAACAGATTCCTCTTTGTTCAGCCCAATCATTATCGCGCCGAAAACCCCCATTAAACCGGCAAGAACAAACAGTGAAGATCTGGCGCTATTCACCTTGCCTTCAAGATCAATCTTATCTTGTTCCCTTTCCAGTTTTTTGTATTTAAATTTCCTTATCTCATCTTCTGAACCAAATACCGGGTAACCGCAATTGCTGCAGAATTTATTTTGTGTTTCATGCATCTTTCCGCATTCTGGACACGACTGGTGAGGCGCATCGGGAGCTGATGTAACTGGCGTATCATTTTCCATATACATTATTTAAGTGAAAGTAAGGAAAATTAAAAAAGCGAACATGTTTTTAAATAGATTTGCAGACATGCTGAAAACGTTATTCAAATATTTTATCCAGGGATTACTTGTTACTGTTCCGTTGGCTATAACAGTATACATTTTATACAGGGTTTTTTACTTTGTCTACGGTTTACTCAGCAAGGTTGGATTACTTGTAAATCAATATATCGATCCATTAATTATTCTTACCGTTATCTTTCTTGTGCTTGCATTACTTGGATGGCTGGCCTCAAGCATTTTCTTTCAGTCGCTTTTTAAGTTTTTTGAAAAGATCATAGAGCACGCTCCGGTTGTAAAACATATTTACTCTCCGGTGAAAGATTTCATGAGCGCTTTTGTAGGAAACAAAAAGAAGTTCAACCGTCCGGTATTCGTTGTAACCAATCCTGCTGCCGGCATAGAAGAGATTGGTTTTATAACGCATGAAGACATGACCGACTTCGGATTGAAAGAAAAAGTAGCGGTGTACATGCCGCATTCCTACGCTTTCTCAGGCAGATTGTTTATCGTTCCGAAAGAAAACATAAAACCCATTAAAGACGTAACAGGCGGAGATGCAATGAAATTTATTGTAAGCGGTGGAGTTACAGACGTTGAAGGAGAGGAGAAATAATTTATCTCAATATTAATCGCCACTTTTATTTTCATTTGTCAGAACATTAAATACTATTCTTAATTATACTCGTTTGATGTTTGGCCCTAATTTTGCTATTTTAGCTGAAACTCCTTTATTATGAAAAAGATTTTTACTACAGTTTTAAGTTTCTGCGCGGCATTTACTTTTGCACAGAACTACAATATCGAGGTTACTGAATCCAACGAATCTGTTGGAACCGGAAGCAATAACGCGCTGGTTGTAGTTATATACGACGCGGATCTTGAAACCGTTGAAAAAGAATGGAAGAGCCGCGTGAAAGACTTCAACACTGAAAAAACAACACTATCCAAACATACATTGTTCGCTGACAACGCTACAATAAAAGAAATGGGCAACAATACAGTAGATATTTACACCAACTTTTCTGAAAAGAAAGACGGAGAAAAGAAAACTGTCAGAATGGTAGTTGGTTTTGACCTGGGAGGCGCATACCTTTCAAGTTCGCAACACAAAGACAAATTTGAGGTCGCAAAAAAAATCATCAAAGATTTCGCTGTAAAAATGACCAAAGAAGCGGTAGAGGAGCAGGTGAAAATTGCAAACAAAGCGCTTGATAAACTAAATGACAAGCAAAAGGATCTTGAAAAGGGAAAAAAGGAAATGGAAGAAAACATTGTAGATGATAAGGAGAAGATCAAAAAAGCGGAAGAAGACATCAAAAAGAACGAAGAGAACATTAAAACAAACGAAAAGCAGCAGGAAGAACAGAAGAAATTGATAGAGGCGCAAAAGAAAGTTGTGGAAGACATCAGGAAGAAACTTGACGCTGTAAAATAAGATTGGAAGCCCGGGAACCGGGAAACAAAAGATGACGCTGCAGAATTTACTTTACGTATTTCTTGGAGGAGGCGCAGGATCCGTTCTGCGCTTCTTGATTTCATGGGTCGTCAAAACGCAGTCACAGGTCAGATTGCCCGTTGCCACGCTTAGCGCAAACATCTTAAGCGTAATTATTTTGTCGCTCGTTTATTTATTTATCCAGCAAAAAGAAAACGGTGGAGACAATTTACGCTACCTGCTGATCATTGGTTTTTGCGGCGGATTAAGCACTTTTTCAACTTTCAGTTATGAAACTTTTGAATTGTTTAAGAAAGGCGAAACAATGTGGGCCTGGGGAAATATTCTTGTAAACAACGTGATCTGCATCGCGCTTATATTTTTGCTGATGCGAAAAGCCGCTTTACAGTAAAACGTTATCCAGCAAACGCACCTTTCCCACCTGAACGGCTATGAGCGCGATGGCCTGAGTTTCATCGTCAAATTCTTTCAGCGGTTCCAGCGTGTCAGCGTCACAGATCTCAAAATAATCGAGCTTCATTTTTGGTTGCTGTTGTGAAACCAGTGTTTCTACCCGTGCTTTGATCTGCGACACCTTGTAACGCGCGCCAAGTTTTTTCACCTCATCCATCCAGATCGGGATGTATGTAGCCAGATCATATTCCTCATCGCTTAATAACGCATTACGACTGCTTAACGCGACGTTTTCTTCATCTCTGAGCGTTGGACACACAACAACCTCAACGTTCAGTTTAAGCTGTTTTACGAGGTCTTTTACGATCAATACCTGCTGATAATCTTTTTGTCCGAAAAAAGCTTTATCCGGTTCCACCATTTCAAACAACCGGCTTACAACCTGCGCCACCCCGTTAAAATGTCCGGGGCGATGTTTCCCTTCAAGAACGTGATCGAGTTTGCCAAAACTGAATTTGCGCGTATCCTGTTTAGGATAGATCACTTTTTCCGCAGGCATGAATGCAACGTCAACTCCCGCTTTCTTCAGCATATCAAGATCTTTCTCAGGTGTGCGCGGATATCGTTCAAGATCTTTTTTGTCGTTGAACTGATTTGGATTTACAAAAATTGAAACAACAGTAAACCGGGTTTGCTTTTTTGCTTCTTCAATAAGGCTGACATGACCTTTGTGGAGAGCGCCCATTGTTGGTACAAAGCCTATTGTTTTTTTTTCTTTTCTCGCGGTGGAAAGAAGTTCTTTCAGTTCTTTTTCAGTAGTTGCAACGTGCATATTACATTTAATCAAAAAAACACTTAAAAGCAAATTAAACTGCGGTGAAATCACCTAAAAATCAGAGCAAAACTACGTTAATTCCTTTGAAAAATCCTTTATTTTTCTTTAATTTTGTAGAGCTTTCCAAGGATATTCCTAATTTGTTCCTTTCTCGGATGAAATTACTAAACCCACAATATGAGAAAAGCCAGAGTTCTCTTCGTTTGCCAGGAAATCACCCCCTACCTCGAAGAAAATCCCATGAGCCATATCGGAAGATATCTTCCGCAAGGCATACAGGAACGCGGAAAAGAGATCCGCACTTTTATGCCGAAATATGGACTGGTTAATGAAAGGAGGAACCAACTTCACGAAGTGATCCGTCTTTCGGGCATGAACCTTATCATTAATGATACCGATCATCCGTTAATTATCAAAGTAGCCTCCATTACTTCCGCAAGAATGCAGGTTTATTTCATTGACAATGAAGATTATTTTCAGCGTAAATTTATTCTTACAGATGCTAAAGGAAAACATTTTGAGGATAACGACGAGCGCTCTATTTTCTTTAACCGCGGCGTTATTGAAACCGTAAAGAAACTTGGCTGGGCACCTGATATCATTCACTGCCACGGCTGGTTTACAGGTTTAATGCCGCTCTACATTAAAAAGGCGCTGGCAGATAATCCCCTGTTCGCGGAAACCAAAGTTGTTTACTCTGTTTACAACGACGATTATCCGGGAAGCCTCAACAAAAACTTCATCAATAAAGTTCCGATTGAAGGAATTGCAAAAGGAGATGTGAAACATATTGTTGATCCTACTTTTGTAAATCTGAGTAAATTGGCTATTGATTATTCTGATGCTGTCATCTACAGCGCTCCGGAAATTAACCCGGATATTCAGAAACACGTTAAGAAAACCGGCAAACTTCACTTACCTTATCAAAGTCCTGAAGAATACCTCGATGCGTATTCAGAGTTCTACGATAAGGTTTTAGAGGGGAGTGAGATAATGGCTGAATAAAGCTGTTCGTTATAATTTTTGGGGACAATATCCCGTTTTACCCAAAATTTTAAAAAGTATAACACTAAATTCGTGCTTGCACCGTTTATGTGTTATACTTTTTTACTTTTGCACCAATCTATAACGTGAAAAAACTACTCTTTATATTCTTCTGCGGAATTCTTGTTCTTGCATCCTGTAAAAAATCCGAATCAGTTTTCGGACTCGACGTTCAACCGGAAGACGATCTTCTCTACGGCAGTTATGACGAGTCAACCCGCGTGCGGGCGAGAACTGTTTCAGATACAAATATTTTAACCAGCCTGAATAACCTGGGAATTTACCTGCTCGGCTCTTATCATGATCCGGTTTTTGGAAGAAGCGATGCTTCCATTTACACCAATTTTATTCTGAAGGACAATATCAGCAACATCAACACAGGCGCAAAACCTGAAATGGATTCTGTTGTTTTATCACTTGCTTACAGAACAGATTTCTATGGTGACACGCTTGATCCTCTTTCGCTGAATATATACATGCTGGATGCTAATTCAACGATAAGCAAAGATTCAAGTTATTATTCCGGAGAAAGTTTTACATACCAGCCGCAGGATATTACTGAGGGCGGCGCGGGAATTACGTTTCAACCAAGACCCGCTTCGTATGTTACTGTTGGTGGAACTTCAGCAAAACCACAATTACGCATCAGGTTGAATAAAACCTGGTTTGAAGAAAACCTGCTTTTATTGGACGATGTGAATCTTTTGAGTTCAACCGCAATGCAGAATGTTTTCAAAGGCTTGCACATCACAACTAAATCAACCACTACTTTCTCTCCTGATTTCGGTTCAATTTTATTTTTCTCGTTGTATGATAACAATACAACACTCACCATGTATTATCACAATTTCGATCAGAACAATCTGAAAATTGACATGACCTGCGGAGCAGGAACCGGGCACTTCAACCGCCACGAACATGATTACGGAACTGCCCATTCATACCTTACCGGCCAAATTGATTCGGATCCGAGCAATGACACAACTATTGGCAAACAAAATGTTT
>CBIHPU010000090.1:0-9548 GCA_966211935.1 uncultured bacterium
TAAATAATACAGGACCTTATTGTGTGAATGGAACGATACAACTTAACGCTTCGGGTGGAACGTCTTACGCGTGGACTGGTCCGAATACATTTACAAGTGCGGTTCAAAATCCTACTATTGCAACAGCAACAAGTGCGGAAGCCGGACAATATGATGTTACAGTTACAGACGCGAATGGTTGCGTATCTGCAGGAAGTACAATAGTTGCCATAAACTCAACGCTGGTTCCTAATCTTTCAAGTAATTCACCGGTTTGCGAGGGCGATACATTGAATTTGTTTTGTAGCAATGGAAACAGCTGGAGCTGGACAGGACCAAATTCGTTTTCTTCTTCGGTGCAGAATCCTTCAATCAATGGAGTTGCTGCCGCTGCAACCGGAACTTACAGTATTTCTCTGGTTGATGCGAATGGATGTGTTGGTAACGGGACAATTGCTGTTGTTATTAATGCATTACCAAACGTTACTGTAAATTCATCCGCGATTTGTATTGGACAGGGAACGGCGACACTAACTGCCGGAGGCGCATCAACATATTCATGGAACGCAGGAACAAGCCCCTCTACCGGTGCAACAGTTGCCGCTGCGCCATCAGTAACTACACAATACACTGTTACTGGAACTGATGTGAATGGTTGTGTGGACACTGCGGTTTCCACCGTTACTGTAAATCCGCTTCCTGTAATTTCTGTAAGTAACACAGGTCCTTACTGTGTGAACGGAACAATTCAACTTAATGCTACAGGTGGAACAACATATACGTGGACTGGTCCGAATGCCTATTCAAATGCGAATGCAAATCCGACAATTACTCCGGCAACAACTGCAGAAGCGGGCCAGTATGATGTTACTGTGACGGACGCGAATGGTTGTGTGTCGTCAGGAAATACTACAGTAGTTGTAAATACTTCGCTTGTCCCTGCCTTGTCTGCTAATTCACCAGTTTGTGAAGGCGATACATTAAATCTTTTCTGCACAAATGGCGTTAGCTGGACGTGGACCGGGCCCAACGCGTTCAACAGCGCAGTTCAAAATCCTTCTTTAATCAATGTTACACCTGCAGAAAGTGGAACCTATACTATTTCGCTTACAGATGCAAATGGCTGTGTCGGTTCAGGAACAATTACTGTAACAGTAAATCCTCTTCCGGTTGTCACTGTTACTTCAGGTGTTATTTGTCTTGATCAGGATACGGCTACGTTGGTTGCCGCGGGTGCAAGTTCTTATAGCTGGTCTGCAGGAACAAATCCTTCATCAGGCGCAAGTGTTGAAGCAAACCCTGTTTTAACAACACAATATACTGTTACCGGAATTGACGCTAATGGTTGTTTGAACACGGCAACAGCAACAGTTACAGTAAATACATTACCGGCAGTCGCTGTTAACTCCACGGCAATTTGTCCTGGTTTCTCCGCGAACCTGACAGCTACCGGAGCATCCAGCTATGTATGGTCAGCCGGTACAAATCCTTCAACAGGTGCAACTGTTTCAGTTTCTCCAGCTGCAAGTTCTCAGTATACTGTAACGGGTACCGACGCTAACGGATGTTACAACACTGCCGTTTCAACGGTTACAGTTAATTCACAGTTAATGATAAGTGCAGGCGTTGATGATACAGTTTGCACAGGCGACTCATATACAATTTCCGCAACAGGACCTGCCGGCACAACTTACACCTGGAATTCCGGAACCTTAAGTGGACCTACTCATGTTTTTGTTGCAGGTACAACTACTACATACACATTAGATGGCGTTGACGCAAATGGGTGTGCCGGTTCTGACACAGTGATCATAACAGTGCCGGCGCCGATTGTGCTAAGCACCGCTGGGTTCGGAGCGAGTTGCAACGGAGTGTGCGATGGTCAGGTTGTAACGATTGCCAATCCATCAACCGGACCATTCTCACAGTACACATATTTATGGTCTGATGGATCTGTTACACCAGGAGTTTTAAATGCTTGCGCGGGCAACTATACAGTAACTGTTACGAATAACGCCGGATGTACAGCTACGGATACGGCCTCAGTGACTCAGCCTGCGCCGCTTGTAGCTACAGCCATTAATATAACACCTGCAAATTGTAACGGTGTTTGCGACGGAGCAGCGACCATAAATGCGAGCGGAGGTAATGGTTCAACTTATACTTACACCTGGTCTTCAGTTGGAACAGGAAATAACCCAACCAATCTTTGCGCAGGAAACTATACCTGCACAGTAACGGACATAAATAACTGTACAGTCCCTGTAACATTGGCTATTACTGAGCCGACTGCAATTACAGTTTCTGTATCCCCGGTCTCCACAATTTGTATTGGTCAGACTGCAATACTTACGGCAACAGCTGGCGGTGGTAACGGAGGTTATGTTTATTCGTGGACAGGCGGAACAACACCAGCTAACTTAGCAATTGTAACTGCAAATCCTACAGTAACCGGTTCGTACAGTGTTTCTGTTACTGATGTAAACGGATGTACACCAGCTACTGCATCTGTGACTGTTACTGTGAATCCTCCGCTCACTGTAACAGCATCAGGTGACGTTACAATTTGCGAGGGACAGAATACTACGCTTACATCTACAGCAAATGGCGGAGATGGAAATTACACTTATAGCTGGGCCGTAGTTCCGGTTCCTGGAACGGCATCAAGTATAAACGTGAGTCCTGTTGCAGGTACAACTTATACTGTTACGGTTAACGACGGTTGCGGTTCTCCTTTTGCCAGTGATTCGGTTCAGGTAAATGTAAATCCATTACCAACTTTAAGTATTAGCGCAGATATTAATGATGGTTGCGCTCCGCTGTGTGTGAGCTTCAATGCGAGCAGCAATCCGGCGAGTGCTACGGTAAACTGGTCGTTCACAAATTCTCTTGTGGCAAGCGGTACACCTACATCTGTTTGTTTTGATGAGGCAGGAGTGTACGGCGCAACTATTGACGTGACTGATGTGAATGGATGTCAAAATTCATATACAGATAATTCGCTTGTTACTGTTTATCCTGTACCGGATGCGGATTTTTCATTCGGTCCACAACCTGCTACGGAAGCGAATCCTTTAATTACTTTTTCTGATCTGACCACTGGCGCCACAATAAATAACTGGAACTGGAGTTTTGGCGATGAGTTTGATTCCGGCAGTATTGAGCAGAATCCTTCTTTCAGTTATACAGGTCCTGGCTCTTATGATGTGTGGTTAACTGTTGTAAGCGATCACGGTTGTATTGACAGTATCAACCATGTCATTGTAATTAATCCTGAATTCGCGATCTATGTTCCTAACGCGTTTACTCCGGACGGAAATGAAAACAATGATTTTTTCTTTGCGAAAGGAACGGGTATTGATACAGATAATTACGAAATGTGGATTTATGACCGCTGGGGTAACATGATCTGGCATACTGACGATTTCTTTAAAGGTTGGGATGGTAGAGTGGAAGGAAAAAATGAAATTGTTCAACAGGATGTTTATGTCTGGAAGATAATCCTGAAAACGTTTAATGGTGAAAAGAAATCTTATGTCGGTCATGTTACAGTCGTAAAATAAATCAATTTAAAATCAGAATAGAAAATCCCGGATGATGAGTCCGGGATTTTTGTTATACATACTTCTTTCATTTTTAGTCTGTTTTTTTCCCGATCATGATTTTAATTCTTCACTCTCCTGATAACCTGCGTAATTATATTTTCGAACAGCATCATTTTTTTTCGGGGGGATAGTTAAATTGATTGAATGTTGATTGATAATAATATTATCATAAGTAGGGAGCGAAAAAATTCCGGAAAGATCACCGTTAAGGTTGAAGAGCCTGCTGTTCTGCTTCGCGCAAATGGTCTTACAACACTTACAAATACAAAACTTCGCCTCATACGTAAATCAAAAAACGGAAATACTTCTTTCAGCGAACTTGATATCACTCCGGTATACCAGAAGATCAAGGTTCACCCGTATGAATCGGTTGAAGTGGAAATTCCGGACTGGAGAAAATTAAATATTGAAACGGATTTTCATTTTAAACTTATTACCGGAACGCACAATGAATTGCTGTTTAAAGAACTGGATGAAACGGTGTTCAATTATAATATTCAGTCCGATAGAAAGAACTTTACATTTATTATCGGAAATCCAATTGGCAGTTATATAGCGGTTCAACGTGTTTTCAGAGATTATACATGCAGGATCCGTGTGAACAACAGGGATTATCTGTTGAACAATGAATGTATGATAAAGGGTGATAGTTGTCTTGAGAAATTATTTCTGAATATTCACAGCAATATTGAATCGATGAAGGAAAGATTTAATTTAAATGATTCTCCAAGGCATCTCATTAATGAAAAGGATGTAAACTTCAATAAAATGCTGAACAGGCATTTCAAACCTGCGGTATATTAAAGAAACCAGTTTCTGAATATTCCGCCAAAGGCAGCAATAAGAATTATGATCAGAAGAAAAATGACGAACCACACCCGTCCTTTTCCCGAAGAAGGAAATTCATATTCGCAGATGGGACAAACTTCTTCATTTTGATCAATCATCATAGCGCAGGAAGGGCATTCTTTTTTCTTCATAACAACGCTTAAAAATACTTAATTCTTTTTGGAATGAAGTTCATTTTGGTAATCTCCGCACTTGTGTATTTATACGTGTTGCAATAACAAAGAAGTTGTTAATTTTGTTGAAGCGTGAAAAAGATCCTGATCATTACTTATTACTGGCCACCAAGCGGTGGAGCAGGTGTTCAGCGTTGGCTTAAATTTGTGAAATATCTTCGCGAATTTGGATGGGAACCTGTTATTTACACTGCGCTGAATGGTGAAATACCCGTTGTAGATAAGAGCCTCGAAAAGGATGTTCCAGCTAATCTTACTGTGCTTAAAACTCCGATTTGGGAACCTTACTCGGTTTACAAAAAATTCATCGGCAGAAAAAAAGATGATAAGATTGATTCTTCTTTTTTGAGTGAGAATAAAAATCCGGGACTTGCAGAGAAAATCAGTGTCTGGATAAGAGGAAATTTTTTTATTCCAGATGCGCGTAAATTCTGGATCAAACCAAGTATCAAATATCTCTCAGAATATATTCGCGATAATGATATTCGTTTTGTAATAAGCACCGGTCCGCCGCACAGCATGCATTTGATTGCGCAGGGATTAAAGAAAAAGTTACCTCAATTAAAATGGGTGGCCGATTTTCGTGACCCCTGGACCAATATCGATTTCTATGACAAGCTGATGCTGACAAGTCTCGCGGATCGCAAGCATCACAAACTTGAAATGGGAGTTCTTAAAAACGCTGACGTTGTGTTGAGCGTTGGGCATACAATGAATGAGGAGTTTAAAGAGATGTACAGAAATGCCGGCGGAACGCAGTTGGAAAAATTTCAGGTGATAACGAATGGATATGATGACGAGGATGTGAGTAAAACTGTTTTGGAAACAGATAAGAAATTCAGCATTGCGCATATAGGCACATTGGTTAAGGACCGCAACCCGGACACGTTATGGAAAGTCTTAAGCGAACTGGTAAAAGAAAACCTTGATTTTAAAAAAAAACTCGAAATAAAACTGGTAGGTAAAATAGATATTTTTGTGAAGGAACGGATTGAAAAATACGGACTACAGAGATACATAAATAAAATAGATTACCTGCCGCACAGTGAGGTGATACTTGAACAGCAGAGGTCAAAAGTACTTTTACTTTTGGTGAACAATACGAGAAATGCAAAAGGAATTCTTACCGGAAAGTTTTTCGAGTACCTGTCCGCCGGTCGTCCTGTTTTAGCGATTGCTCCGCCAGATGGCGATATCGCGGTAATATTAAAAGAAACGGGCGCGGGATTGCTGAGTGATTTCAACGACTATGCTGGAATGAAAAAAAACATTCTTTCTTTGTTTAATAATTTGAATTTAGAAAGAAATGAAACCGCTATTAAAAAATACAGTCGCAGGAATCTGACTAAGGCGTTAGCTGGAATTTTAGATCGATTGTCCGGCGCATGATAGGTGTTATTTAAACATCGCCTTTCATTTTTCTTATTTTACTTCCAATATATTTTTCTGTTTTAAGCAGCGTCATTTGTATTCGTTTCGCGTAACGGATACTGTCTAGGATCTCCTTCTGCTTTACTTCAAGTAAGTGTTTTTGTGTTTCAATTTCCTTATTGGCTCTTTTCTTGTTCCGGAAGGCGTTATATGATACTCCTGCAACCGCAATCATTAGAACAAAACCGGCTATACCACCATACGCGTAGGCTTTTTGTTTTGAAATTTTTTGCTGATGGGTCAGTTCCTCCAGTTTTCTCGCTTCAGCGTTTTTAATAGAATCTGCGGCTGCTCTTTTATCAAATTCATATTGCATTTCCTGCTGAACCGTTTTTTCCGTGGCTTCCTGGTTGTTGATACTGTCCCTGTAAGAAATAAACAAGAGATAATGTTCGTATGCGCTTTTGTGGTTGCCTAATTTAGATTCAGCCTTTGACAGATCCGCGTGAGCGTCACTGATTATTTCAATTAAACCCATTTCTGTTCCCAGCCTGACGCTTTTTTCCAGCCACAATTTAGCTTCGCGCGGATCGTCGAGCTTGTTATACGTTACACCTATGTATCCGTAAGTGGAAGCTATTCCTTTCTTATCTCCAATTTCTTCGCGCATCTTTAACGCGACAAAGAAATTATTCAGAGCTTCCCGGTAATTTCCCTGGGAGAGATGAACCACGCCAAAATTGTTATAGCAGACGCTTACGCCGCGTTTGTCTCCAATTATTTCATTCATCTTTAAACCAGTTGAATAATATTTCAATGCCTCGGCATGCATATTTTGATTTCTGTAAACGTTGCCAAGGTTCGCATATGCATTGGCAATTCCTATTGTGTCGCGAATCTCTTCAGCTATTTTTAGTGAGATCCTGAAATGCTTTTCCGATTCTTTGAAATTATCCATATAATAATAAATGTTGCCAATATTATTTTCCGCGATGGATATAGCGTTTTTATCTCCTATCTGTTCGTAAAATTTTAGCGCTGAAAAATAATTTTTCAAACCCTCAGGAAAATGTCCCTGGCTCACATATACGTTGCCCATGTTAATGAGAACCTTTGCAACTCCCCATTTATCATTCAGTTCTTCACTTAATTTTAATCCTTTATTATAATATTCCAGCGCTCTTTCAAGGTTTCCCTGTCGAGCGTTTATTACGCCAATATTTATGTATGAAGTTGCAAGACCTTTTGCGTAATTGATTTTTTCTGAGAGTTTTAGCGCGTTCTCGGCAACAATCAAAGCGGTATCGTATTTTGCCTTTTGCAATAATGCAGTAAACAGCAGACCTGATGTCTTTACTTTATTACTGTCTTCGATAGAAACAGACAGTACTTTTATTATTGAATCAATTTTTTGAGATTGCGCGAAAAAAGAAATGTGTGTTCCGGAAACGAAAAATACAACTATAATAATGGAACGGAATCCATACTTCATTCACTAAAATTAAGAAAGAAAATCCGTAAGATTCAGAAATAAACGCAGATGACCGGGAAAGAATTAAAATTAGTTCTAATGATTATCAAGTTTCAGATATTTCAACGAGATTTTATCATTTGCATGCAGTAAATCAATAATGTAAACGCCCGGAGCTATTCCTGAACGTTGCAGTGAGGATCTGTAATCCGAAGTGTGCTCAGAAAAGAGTAATTGTCCCGATACATTATAAACCTGCATTAAAACATTCTTTCCAACATGATCGCAAGCTACAATAGAATGATTTTTTGTGTCACCATTATAGTCAGTCTGACTTAAGCGATAATAATTATTTCCCGGCAAAGGATATTTATCTGTAAATGTATATTCGTGTAAAACATAAGAATTACCCTGCCCGTTAAAAGTTCCTATCACTTCCCAGTTACCGTCATCAGTTGCACGTTCAATAGTAAAATAATCGCAGTTGTTCTCTGATGCGGTTGCCCACTTTAAAACAATTCCGTCTGCATTGGATTCGCAATGCCAGTACATTAATTCAATCGGTAAAATTATCGGGATGATGTCGTTGTTAAACTTGGCAACAAATCCCTGACCAGGTGTTGTGTTGTAATAAGCTCCTCCGCCCGGATTCAACATGGTTAGGTCCGGTGAAGATGTTTCTCCGCAAATAAAAATATCACTATGATTGCTTACACCAATACATTTTCCAACGGTGCCAAATAAGTGATCGTGTCCGCTGCCACCCCAATATGTTCCCCAGAGCATAACACCTGTTGGACTGAACTGAACAAGACAATATGTTCCCTGCGCGTCTTTTGTTCCGTCGTAAAAATGCGGAGCGCCTGGGTTAAACGTTGGAGGAGCGGAAAGACCGTCTGACACACCACACATGATAATGTTACCATTTGCATCAATAGTCAGATTGTGCTGGCAGTGTTCGTTATTCGGAGATCCGTAATAGGTACTCCAACTCATCTGGCCGGTAGACTCCAGCCGGCAGAGATAAATGTCGTAGGAGCCTCCGTTGTGTGTATTATCGAAAAAAGCTGCGCCGCCCGGATTAACCATTGGCATATTCACCGATCCCGCCAAAGTAATCAGAGCAACATCGCCATCAGGCGCGGTATTCACCGACATTGCGAGCCATTCATCTCCGCTTCCACCAATATAAGTTGCCCAGTTCATAACCCCTGCCAATGAAAAGCGCGCAAAATACATATCTGTAAGTCCGTTCTGCGTTGCATCATAGTAAAAAAGAGGCCCAGGTGTTAGTGTTGGAAGATTGGTTGAAGCGGCACAACTTGCAACGTATAGTTGACTGTTCACTTTATCAACATGAAGGTCCATTGAGTAATTCATATCGTCTCCGGTGCCACCGAGATATGTTGACCATAACAAAATGCCGGCAGGACTTAGCTTCACTATAGCAAGATCATCTCCACCATTTTGTGTATTATCAAAATATGCTCCGCCTCCTGGATTCAACATTGGGAGGTTGGTAGACGTTGTTCTTCCTGAAAAATAAAAATTTCCGCTTGCGTCACAATCTGCTCCGCAGCCATGGGAACTTCCTCCGTCAATTAAGGTTCCGCCGAAATAGGTAGCATACGATCTTACGCCGGCGAGGTCAAATTTCACAACAAAGAAATCGTTTGAGCCGGCCAATGCCGATTGGTAATAAGCTCCGCCACCAGGATTCTGCACTGGAAAATTTGCCGATGCTGTAGTGCCAACCATCCACAATGAATTTCCAGTTCCGCAGGCAATGGAAACGCCGGTATAACTTGTAGATCCTTCAGCGCCCGAGCCACCGTAATACGTTGACCAATATAAAACTCCGCTCGTATCAAACTTTACGAGGAACGCATCTGTTGCTCCACCAAGTGTTCCCTGGTAGTAAGTTCCTCCGCCCGGATTTAAGGTAGGGTATGCAGTGCTTCCTGTATATCCACCAACAAAAACATATTCGCCCGTACCGGAACAAACAAGCGCTTGTGGTTGTTCAGCACCGGCTCCGCCCCAATATGTCGACCATACAAGTGGAGGATCGATTACGAGTGTTTCACCAGAAGGTACCGA
>CBIHPU010000091.1:0-9513 GCA_966211935.1 uncultured bacterium
ATTCGAACAGAATCCGCAACATCTGTATTCTGATTCAGGTGAATACTGTGTCACTCTAACGGTTGAAAATGTTGAAGAATGTACTGATACGGTAACTCATTGTTTGATTATAAAACCTGAATTCACTTTTTTTATTCCAAACGCATTTACACCAAAAGAAAGTGAAGGAATCAATGATCAGTTCTCAGGCGTTGGAACAAATATCAAGGAATATGATATGTGGATCTTCGACCGTTGGGGCGACATGATCTTTCATACGAATTCACTCAATCTTAAATGGGATGGAAGGGTGAATGGCGGAAAAGACATAGCGCAGCAGGATGTTTACGTTTATCTTGTCATTTTAAAAGATATGAGAGGTAACCAGCATAAATATCGCGGTCACGTAACCTTGGTCCGTTAACGAATAATCTTAAAAAAAACTGTCACTTAAGACAGTTTTTTTTCAAAAAAAAATTGTGACAATTAGGTTAGAATTTCTTAGGTCAGGAAAATCAGCCTGATGAAATTGAGTGCAGGATATCCGGCAGTCCGAAAAAAATTATTTGTTTCTCAGGTTGTCCGTTGCTTTTTCTTCGTGATCAACTTTTACAGTATCATCTTCCCGCGTGTAGGCAGGATGTGTTGATGGTTCAGATTCATGCTCTTTGTAATATCCGTCATTCTTTATCATAGGCGTGTTTGAGTGCTGATCCTCCAGATTGCCAGAAGGACCGCATGAAGATGCGACGCCCAGCGCTATTACTATGAGAAATATTCTTAGTATACTGTTTTCTTTTTTCATTTGCTGCATTTTGAATTATTAGTCGCGCTCACGCATCGATCTCTTACCTGCTTTTCCATACCCGCGTTGCGATTCTCTTCTGCCTTGAGTATCATCTTCAAATGTTGTGTCATAATCGTATATGCCGGTTTTTCCTTCCGAATAACTTCCGTATCTCGCAAAGCCACTTCCTGCTTTATTCTCTACTGTCAGATGCCTGTCTTGCGGACGTCTTTTCACAGTAAACAAATCGTGAGCGTTAAGGAAATCTTCGTCGTTATTTGAATAAACTATATTGCCTCTTCGTTGTGGTTTCTGGTTCTCTTGTGTCAGTCTTGAATTGGAAACAGTGTTTTTTCTCCTGCGCGATTCATTTCTATTCCGGAAAGGCACCGGATAATCACGCTCATGCATTTTTCTGTAAGATTCAGGAAGCAATGATCTTCTGGTTACAGGTACGTTACGATGCAACTCATCTTCAAAGTTTCTTCTATTTGATGGAACAGTGTTTTCATACCCATAATTGTATGGTCCATTATTTCTTTCTCTTTGCATAGCGTTGTGTCTTCTTTTTCCTGCAATACCATACATGTCAATTGTATCCCAATCTGCATAACCCGCGCCTTCAGCATACATCTCGTCTGAGTTAATGTGACGAGCGGATCTTGGATTTTCCAATCGATTATAAAGCCGCTGATAAGTTGGCGAGTACCGGGCTTCCATGGCTGATGTATGCGGCACATCTTCCTGGTAATATTCTGTTGATCGCCTACGGTATGGGTGCTCCCTTGTTGAATCTATATGAACAACTGAATCTCCATAATCATTAAATTCATAATCCTGGTCGTACATATAATCATCGTAACGCGAATCTTCAGGATGATTTACATCGTAATCATCAGAATAATCATAGAACTCGTCCTCATAATAATAATCGTGCGTTGAGTTGCTTTCCGGATCGAACTGATGTTCGGTTGGATAATTATACGCTGCCGACCTGCGGTAACGGCTCTTGTTCTTACGGTTGTTGTTATAAGCCATGGTGTTTGATTGGTTAATTAAAACAACAAAAGTTTATGCCATTAGTAAATATGGCTGTGATTTGAAAACTGGTTTCAAAACTGAGGACTGTGTTCCTTATAATCGGTGTAAGTATTCCGCAGATTAATTTTTATTCCCGTCCGGTAAATTTTGCTGTAACTTTTTTCAGAACCTGTATTATTACTTATGTAAAATATTTTACACTTTTTATCGTTCTTTATTTATCACCCCGTCGTATTGTAAATTTTTTAAACTTTTTTTTATGAAGAAGCAACTACTTTTTTGTGCTCTCGTAATGATGTTTACGGGCTCAATAACAATGACGGGACAAAGTAACAAACAATATCTGTTTCTCAAGCCGGGTAAAATCAACGCTGCAATTTCCATAATTCAAAAGCAGAAATCTGTAGATTCTATTGTTATAACAGGTAATCCAGGCAACGGGAACTGGACGCGTATTTTTTCCACTCTTGCGAAACTTGAAAAGCTGCGTTATCTTGAATTCTGTAATAATGATTTGGAAGATTTTCCAATTTCAATTCGGGATTTGAAAAATGTTACAGGAATAAGTATCAGAAAGAATCCTGATCTCGAGATGGATTCTGTTATTTCCGTTCTTAAGCCTCTTCGCTTAAAGTCGCTTGGCCTTGACATAATTTCAATTCAGGAGCTTCCGAAAAAAATAAATGAACTGACAAGTCTTTCTTCATTAAATCTTTACCAGGTATATGAGAATGATGATTTTTTTGGCAGTGGATATGGCGAAGATGATTTTAATAATGAATTGCTCACAATTGAATATCAGTTGCCAGTTGCATTTTGTGATGGAAGCAGGGTAGAATTATTTGTTACCTACACAGGCTATAATGCAGAGGACTTGCGTGAAGATATGACCTGGTTTGGCGGTTTCTTTCCGGGAACGTATGATTATTCAAATTATACGAATCATTATTCGCCTGGAACTTCTTCATCTGGTTCAATTAGCGCTCCTTTGTTTGAACGAAAATACATGAACGTTAATCCGCCGATAGAAAACGTACGGATTGAAAAAGAATATTATTCAATAAACACTTTGAGTGGTGGACGAATTGAAGCTCCTTCGGGAACTGTTATTCAGATTCCTGCAGACGCGTTTGTAGATGCAGATGGCAATCCTGTAACAGGTAATGTTGTAATCGACTATCGTGAATTCAGAGATCCGATTGATTTTATTTTAAGTGGAATTCCAATGACCTATGATTCAGGTGGAGTGAATAACACTTTTCTTTCCGCGGGAATGTTTGAATTGAACGCTTCAGCAAACGGTAAGGAAGTTTTTCTCGCGAAAGACAAAACAATTGATATGGAATTTGCGTCGACTGATTCATCGAATACTTTTAATTTTTATGCTTTTCGGGATGGCGACAATAACTGGGAAAATATTGGACGACCCGGAAATGCAATTGTGAAAGAAAGAAAATATTATAAACTGTCAAAAGCTTACAGTTTTTATAGACCAAAGCGTGACGCGAAGTCGTGGAAATATGATACACTGACTTTTGATCAACGATTTTATAACCCTGAGTATTTTGGTTTGTATAGGAAAGAAGAAGCTGAGAGTATATACTCTAAGCGGAATGGAAAGCGTTTCAAGCCGGGTAGGGCAGTAAGAATTTCTTCTGCTACACGAAACAGGAAAGGTGAATTGCGTTTTAAGATAAGGCATACGTCTTTTATTCATCCGGAAATGAATGCGTTTTCAAATGTCCGGTGGATGCTTGCAGAAGGAGAGAACATTGCTGGTTTTAAAGCTGCTTTTTCTTCGAAAAGTTTTTGTGATATAAGAGTGGAACGTAGCGGAGGAGAATATGAAATATTTGTAAAGCAGGGAAAGACGATAAAGTCATTCAGAGCAGTACCAATTGAAAAGAACAATGAGAATAAGTGGGTGGAACTTAAAGATGGTGGTAAAAGTCTTTATGAACGATACCGAAACAAGTTGTTGATGCGGAAAAGAAAGTTTGACAGAGGTTTGCAAAACAGTAAGAGTTATAAGAGAGGTTCAGTTATTAAGAATATGAAACGTTTTAACGACTGGCTATGGGCAGAAACGCGCAAAAGAATGAATGATTCTGAAAAGTTGATGAGTCGCGTTGATTGGGATAAGCACGTTGAAAAAATGTATTTGCAGGAGTTAAGTATGATGACTAAAAAGCAGATGATTTCCAGAAGCTTGTCGCTTAACGGCTTCGGAATATACAACTGCGACCAAATCCAGCGGATGGAACAGCCAATGTATGTTCGTGCTTCTTATACTGATGGAAGGAAAAAAGTTGAGCCGCAGAATATTTTTGTGATGAGTGAAGGTGTCAATGCGGTGTTTAGTTATGGGAAAGAGATTTATGCGGGATATTCAGCAACGAAATTTGCCATGGAAAAAAACAGAAAGACAAATATAATTGTTATAGATGATGGCGGAAATCTTGCGATAATAAAACCTGAAAAAGTCACTGCTGCGCTGGCGGGGTCAACTAACGCGAATTTTATTATTGAATATATAGACAGCGAAGGATTAACTCCTGAAGCCTTAAAAGAAAAGTTGCGTTAATAGATTTATGTTTTGTTGGTTATAAAAAAAGCTGAGAGCAATTCTCAGCTTTTTTTCGTAATAAGATTTCAGCGATCAGAATTGAGATACACCCTTAAACAGAGGCTCGCCTTTCTTGCCGGTTATCTGTAGTGTAATTTCAAACGCGCCACGTCCGCTGGTGTAACTGTTCAGGTAGGAAACATTCACGTCATAACTCATTCTCAATAAAATATTATTTTTCTTAACGCCCGCCTGTATAATCACTGCATCCTGTAATCTGTAATTGGCTCCAAACACGAGGTTGTAATTAACGTCTTTATTGTCGTTGAGTTTATATTCAGCAAGCGCGCCTACGTTAATTTCTGTTGCTTTGGCTTGAGACATATAAAGTACCGTGGGAGTTAATTTCAATTTTTCATCTACAATAAAATCACATCCTCCCTGCACATTAATGCGCATTGGCACCTTGCTTTCTTTCTCGGTAAAATTCTCTGTTGGTAGTGACACATGATAAACAGAAACTCCTGCAAAAGGCCAGACCTTTTTCTGTTCATCGCGGTATTTATAAAATATACCAAAATTCGCGTCGAATTTTACCATGCTGTTGCGCTGAAAATTTTCTCCACTGTTAATGGTAGAGTTGTATTCACCGGTAGAGTAATCATACTGACTATCGAACAGCAATTTGTTCGGATCGAAATTTTTATAAAAAATTCCCAGTTGCATTCCGGTATTCAAGAGGTGCGGTGACTTTTCAGGATCAGTAATAAAATATGATCCTGAAAGCTGAATGTTCATCGTATTGAAGTTTGCTACTCCGGAACGGTTATTCAGGATATATCCACCCAAACCAAACTTCTGATATTTCATATCATACCCGGCGCCGAATGTGCTGAAGGGTTTTGCAGCAAGCGCCCTCCATTGTGAGCGGTAAATTGCATGCAACTTGTAATCTCCGCCTTCTCCCAGGTAATTTCCTGTGAGCGCGGGATTCATGTACATGGGAAACATATCATACTGGGAAATATGAAAATCCTGCGCTGTAATGCAAACAGGAAATGTTGCTGCAAGAAAGGCGATTATATTAATTATTCTTTTCATATCGCTTATCGGATTAAATTGATCTCGTTTTGTAGCTTAACTTCTTCACCGTTTATTGTTTTGCCGACAAAAATGTAAACATAAGTACCACCTGGTTGTGGGGCTCCTTTAAATGTACCGTCCCACTTCGTATCCTGGTTGTTCGAAATAAAGATCTGCTGCCCCCATTCATTGAATACCCGTAATTCATATTCACTAAATGGACCTCCTCTTATGTAAAACGCATCGTTCAGGTTGTCTCCATTCGGAGTAAATCCTGTTGCAGCAGCGTAACCGCTTGTTTTTATTTCAAAACTATACATAACAGTGTCCGCGCAACCGGCTGAGTTTGTAGCGATCAATGTTATCGTATAAACATCCGGTGTTCCAAAAGTGAATGACGCGTTTTGCGTTGTTGATGTATCGCCGGATGAAGCAGACCACAAATAAGTATCTGCTCCTGTTGACTGATTGGTTAGCTGAATTGTTTCACCAACATTAAATGCTCCACCTTGCGGAATGAATGCTGCTACTGCCGGTGAGGATACGTTAATGGTTGTGATTGCTGTATCAGAACATCCTGCGGCTGATTGTACGATCAAACTAACAGAATAACTTCCGCTGTCTGCATATGTTGTTGTCGGATTTTGTGTTGTTGAAGTATTACCATCTCCAAAATTCCATGACCAGTTTGTAATTGTTCCTGAAACGATTGATGAAGAATCAGTAAATGAAACTTCAAGTGATCCGCAGGTGGTTTGATAGCTGAAACCTGCATCAGGAGTTGGATTCACCGTTACTGTTTGTGAAGTTGCAGCTGTACAGCCTGAGTCGGAAATTACAGTGAGATTAACAGTATACGATCCTCCAACAGCAAAAACGTGAAGTGGGTTTTGTACGGAAGAATTTGTACTATCGCCGAAATTCCAGTTCCAGCTGCTGATTGTTCCCTGTGAAATTGTTGAGTTGTCAATAAATGTTGCAGATGTTCCGGCGCAGTTTACTGTAAATGTCATCGCTGCAATTGGCGTTGGATTCACTTGTATGATCTGACTAATAGTGTCAGCACAATTTATGCTTGCAGACGCTATCAATGTCACAGTAAATGTTCCGCTGTTTGTATAAGTGTAAGATGGATTCTGAACTGTTGATGTATCTCCTGTCCCGAAACTCCAGAACCAATTGTTTACAGTGCCACTGCTTACATCTGTGAAGCTTACCGCTTGCCCTGCGCAAGAATTATTTACGTTGAACGCCGCTGTTGGACCTGCGTCGCGAATTACAATCATCGTGTCGCTTACCGATATGCAATTTCCATTTCCGGTTGAAGATATGATAAACGCTAACGTATCATTATCCGATCCGGAGAATGTGTAAACGGAGCTCAGAGTGGTGTCAGATGAGAATGTTCCTGATCCGTTTGTTGTCCACATCACACCACCCGCAACTCCGTTGCTTGTTCCTGTTAGTGTCAGAGTAGGATCGCCATTGCATACTGTTTGATTCGTGCCGGCATTTACAACAGGAGCCGGTGTAATGCTTACAACAATAGTGTCAAATTCTGGTGAGCAAGAATTCTGCGGCGTCAATACAAATGTTACTGAGCCATTATTAATATCTGCTGAATCGGGTTGGTATGTAACACTCAACGAGGAATCATTTGGTAAAAATAATCCGCCGCCGGAACTTGTCCATACACCTTGCCCAGTACCTCCTGTTACTGATCCATTCAAAGTTATCAGCGAATTGTTCCCGCAAACTGATGTATCGTTGCCTGCAAACGGAATTGCGTTGCCCACAATTGTTATTGTAACAGAATCTGTTTCTGCACTGCATGATCCGTTATTTGTAGAAGTGAGTGTCAACGTTACTGAACCTGTCGCTGAATCAGAAGAAGTGATGTTGTATGTCGCATTCAATGTGTTTTGATCAGGCGTGAAGTTCCCTGTTCCATTTGTTGTCCAGCTTCCCGTTGTTGTTGCTCCTCCAACAGAACCATTAAGTGAAACAGAATTTGTACCCGCGCAAACAATAACATCAGTGCCGGCATTTACAACCGGTGCCGGCAGAACATTTAATGTTAGTGTATCCGGATTATTCTGACAGGAATTAACCGGCGTTAGAATCAGCGTAACAGATCCGCTGCTTACATCCGCAGAACCCGGAATATAACTTGCATTCAAACTACTTGAATCAGGTGTAAAGGTTCCGTTGCCGCTTGTTGTCCAAACTCCTGCAGATGAACCGCCGCTTACATTTCCATTCAGTAACAATGTTGTATTGAAACAAATTGTTGTGTCAGTTCCTGCTGCAGCGAATGCAGGAGTTGTTAATGTCACCTGCAAAGTATCGGTTTCAACATTACAGTTTCCATTGTTGGTTGATGTAAGTACCAGCGTTACTGCGCCAGCTGTGGTATCCGCGTTACTTAAATTATAAACTGCGTTCAGCGTGCTGTCGTTTTGAGAAAATTTTACTGTGCCCAAAGTGCTCCACACACCAGTGCTTGTGCTTCCGCCTACTGCTCCGTTTAAAGTGAATGACATTGTTCCTTTGCAGATAAACAAATCCGAACCTGCATCCGGAAGCGGAGCCGGAGTAATTGTGACTATGATTGTGTCATCCTCAGCCGTACATCCACCATTGTTTGTAGATGTTAGTACAAGCGTAGCTGATCCGGCTGCAATCTCTGCGGGGCCCGGATTATAAATTGTTACAAGATCTGTGTCGCTTGGCGCGAATGTTCCTGTTCCTGAAGTCGTCCATATTCCTCCGCCCGCATTGCTGACAACTCCATTAAGAGAGACATCTGCATTGTTTCCGCAAACTGTCTGATCGGCTCCTGCATTCACAGATGGTCCGGGAACAACAGTTACTGTTACAGCTGTTCTTGGTCCTGTACATCCTGAGATTGTTGCTTCAACATAATAAGTAGTTGTTGCTGTCAGCGTTGGAGTAACAAAACTACTTGTAGTAGCAAGCAGGTTTCCTCCGCTTGCTGCATCAAACCATGAATAGGATCCACCTGGCGCTGTTGGCGTAAGTGTATCAGAAGTTCCTGAGCAAATTGTTATGCCGTTAATGGTTGGTGCAGTTGGAATCGGGTTGATTGTAATTTGAATTGTATCTGCGGCCGCTGTGCAGGGTCCTGTTGGATCATCTGTAGTTAATATGATCATAGCAGAACTTTCACCAACGCCATGTGTGTACACTGTATTCAGGTTTGTAGTGGATGAGAAAGATCCGGTTCCACCACTCCATGTTGCGTTGCCTGCTGTTCCGCCTATTGAACCATTTAGCGTTATAGTTGAGCCATCGCAAATTGTCTGATTGCTTCCAGCGTTGACTGTTGGTTTTTCATCTATCGTAACAGTTGCAGTAAACGTTGCAGCCGCGCATCCGCCTGAAGGAGGAATGTTGTTTGTTATCGTATACGTTCCGGCGGCTGAAGTTGAAAGATCAATTTCGCCGGTTGTTGAACTTATAAAATTTAAACCAGCAGGTGTAACTGAGAAAATTCCCCCGCTTGCGCCAATGCCATATTGTGGTAAAGGATTAACAGCTGATTGACAGAATGGACCATTATAACTGAATGTTGCATCCGGAGCGTTTGTAATGGTAACAGTTACAGTTGATGTGTTTGGACACGTTCCGTTTGTTGTGAAAGAAACAGTGTAAGTATTTAATGCGCTTGCCGCGACGTCAATCTCGCCAGTTGTTGCACTCACAAAAACAAGTCCTGCAGGAGTTGAAGAATACGTTCCTGTATATCCATTTGTTGTTGGCACAGGATTCGTTCCCGTGATACAATATGTTCCTGATGAATAACTGAATGATCCTGTATCCTGTGTGAATGTAATAACAACGTTATCGCTTATTGCAGGACAAACACCCGGAGGATCATCGGTAGTTAAAGTAATTGTTACACTCGTTTCTCCGGCACCTGGCGTGTAAACCGCGTTCAGATTTGTTGTTGAAGAGAATGAACCTGCGCCGCCGCTCCATGTTCCGCTGCTCGCAGTTCCGCCAATTGTTCCGTTTAATGTCACAGACGCGCCTA
>CBIHPU010000092.1:0-9501 GCA_966211935.1 uncultured bacterium
ATTGATTCCAACCTTACAGCTTTTGACAAAACAGTGGACAAAAACTTTCAGGATTGGGTATTTAGAAAACAAGCTGGAATAGTAAAGTTTACCGAAGAACAAATGCAATGGCTACGCATGATAAAAGATTATGTAGCCAACAGTTTTCATATTGACCGGGATGACTTTGACCTGAGCCCCTTTATTGCCAATGGTGGCTTAACCAAAATGTGGAATTTGTTTGGAGAACAAACTGATGAAATTATTAACGAATTAAATGAAGCCTTAGCAGCTTAAGATGACAGAATTAACAAACATAGATTTACCAAATAACTGGATAATTGCCAAACTGAGTGATATGGTGATTGACCCTAAAAGCGATTTTGTTGATGGTCCTTTTGGGTCTAATCTAAAAGCTAACGAGTATAGAGATGAAGGCGTTCCTGTTTTCAGAATACAAAATATCAAGGCAGGTTATTTCCTAGATAAGAATATTCAGTTTGTAACACCAAAAAAGGCGGAACAAATAAAAAGACACTCATTCAAGTTTGGTGATATTATTATTACAAAACTTGGTGAGCCGCTTGGTCTTTGTTGTAAAGTTCCTGCAAAATATCCATTTGGAATAATTGTGGCTGACCTTATGCGAGTAAGACCGAGTGGCATTATTGTAAATACCGATTACTTGGTTTATGCCATTAATAGCAAAATTATTCAGGATCAGTTTAAAAGAATAACTAAAGGCACTACAAGAGCACGGGTAAATCTTACAATTGTAAGAGACATTGAAATTCCACTTGCCCCACTCAACGAACAAAACCGCATTGTAGATAAACTAGATGAACTATTAAGCGATCTCGAAAAAGGCAAAGAGCAATTGCAAACTTCATTGGAGCAGTTGAAGGTTTACAGGCAATCTATTTTGAAACATGCTTTTGAGGGGAAGTTATCAGAAGAATGGAGAAAAAAACAGAAGAAACTAAAAACTCCTGATGAACTGGTGGCTGAAATAAAAGCATACAGAAAACAGCAATACGAAAAGCAACTAAAAGAATATAAAGCGGGTAAAATTAAAGTAAAGCCGAAGGAACCGAAGGAAATAATTCCTGTAACTGCTTCAGAGATTAAAACATTACCTGAATTGCCTATTGGATGGACATATGTAAAAGTATCTTCACTTGGTGATGTTGAAACCGGCACAACGCCTTCGAAAGCTAAGCCAGAATATTATGGTGATAAATATCCATTTTATAAACCTACAGAGTTGGATGCTGGATTTAATGTTAGAAAAGCAAAAGAATACTTATCAGAAAGCGGAATAAAACAAGCAAGGTTTCTCCCCGTAAATTCTATTCTTGTAACTTCCATTGGTGCAACTATTGGTAAAACTGGAATCATTAGAGTTGAAGGAGCTAGCAATCAACAAATAAACGCAATTGTTCCACACGAAATATTTAATCCAAACTTCTTATACTTTCAAGCTGTTGGTCAGCAATTTCAAGACCAAATTAAATCCAATGCAGTAGCAACCACACTTCCTATATTAAATAAGTCAAAATTTGAAAAACTTGTATTTGCAATTTGTTCGCATGAGGAACAGAACTTTATTGTTGATGATATAGAGTCCAAGTTTTCAAATATTGAAAAAATTCAAGAAACAATAATTCAGAACCTTAAAGTTTCTGACACTCTAAAACAAAGTCTTCTGCAAAAAGCCTTTGAAGGAAAACTTGTTGAACAAGACCCAGCAGATGAACCAGCAAGCGTTTTGCTTGAAAGAATCAAAAAGGAACGGGAAGAATATTTGAAAGGAGAAAAGGAAAGAAAAAAGACCGAAAAACCACTTCATATAAAAACTCGAATGATGTCAGAAGAATTAAAACGAATCATTGAAATACTCAAAGAGAGTAAAGAACCGGTTTCAGCCAAAACACTTTGGCAGTCATCAACTCATAAAAATGATATTGATGATTTTTATGCTGCCTTGAAAAAGCATATTGAAGCCGGTGAAATTATTGAACTGCCCCGCAAAGGCAAAGAATCATTCTTAAAATTGGTAGATGCAAAATGAGAATAGACAAGGTTTACATAAAAAAATTTAAGAACCTTGAAGACTTCTATATTGACATAGATGAAAGTCAATGGGAGAATGTTTTCCTTGGTCAAAACGCTACGGGAAAGTCGAATTTTTTTGAAGCTTTAGTTCTAATTTTTAAGGATCTTGACATTAACATTAAGAATTCTCCTGCTTTTGACTTTGATATCCATTACACATGTAAGGGCAAAAAAATAAATATTAAAGCGTCCAAAGGCAAATATGAATTTAACGCTTGGACTAGGTTTGATAAGGGAATATGGACTGTACCTCTTGCAATCACAAGATCTGAGTTTGAAAGGCGAAAAGATGAGTTTTTACCTAATCATGTTTTTATTTACTATTCCGGCACAAGCGAAAGACTAAAAAATGTTTACATTGAGCACCAGAAAAATTACTATTTAGAAATTATAAGATCAGAGGCAAAGGGCAAAAAAATTGACAGTCTTAGAAGAATATTTCTAGTACAAAATATCCACTCGAAGTTCGCCTTACTTTCATTTTTTATTTTTGGTTCAAAAAAGGAGAAGGTACTTGATTTTTTAAGAACAGAACTATCAATTACAGATCTTAATTCTTTATTATTGGTTTTAAGAAAACCAATTTGGAGTAAAATAAGCTCTGAGAAGGAAATGTTTTGGAACTCTGGCGGCTTGGTAAGATCATTTCTAGAACAACTTTGGGAGTACTCCTTGGCTCCAATCTATAATACAGAATCTGTTGAAGTAAGTTATAAAAGTAGCGAATCACAAGAAAGGTTATATCTCTATGTACAGAGCAAGGATCAACTCAGCAAACTTGCAAAAGAGCATTATGATAATAGTATTCAATTTTTTAATGCATTAGAAAGTACTTATATCTCAGATTTAATTGAAGATATAAAGGTTCGAGTAGAAAAGAAGACGTCCACTGAAACAATTCCATTTAGTGAGATGAGTGAAGGCGAGCAACAATTGCTGACAGTTTTAGGAATGCTAAGATTTCTAAAAGATAAAGAATCACTTATTCTTTTAGATGAACCTGATACACATCTAAATCCATTATGGAAATGGAAGTATCTCGATTATTTCAGAGAGTATGTTGGTAGAGATGAGACAACGCAAATTTTAATCAGCACACATGATCCCTTAGTGATTGGGGGTCTAGTTAAAGAACAAATTAGAGTTTTCAAAATTGACGACAATGGACATGTCACAGCAGAGATTCCTTATGTCAATCCAAAGGGATTGGGTGTTGCGGGAATTTTAACTAGTGATTTATTTGGTTTGAGAACGACACTTGACATGCCCACCCAAGAACTATTGAATAGGCGTAATGAATTAATGGCAAAACAATTTAAGAAAAAGATAACTAAAAAAGAAACAGCTGAGCTGAATTCAATTTTTAAACAGTTGAATCTAGATAAAGGAATCAGCAGCACCTTCAAAGACCCTATTTATCAGAAGTTTATTCAACTTGTTGGGGATAAGAAAGAATTTTTGATAACTGAAGATTCTACTAATGAGCAATTGGAAAGGCAAAACGAAATTGCCTTGAAAATTTTAGAGAGACTAAATACGAAGTAGTATGAGACATATAGAAATTGGTGTAAAATCACCAGATGCTGCTTGGATAAAGAAAGCAGATACGCTAACTAAGAGTTTGATTTCGGCAAGATCAAAGGTCAAGAAACATCAAATAATTGATAAAAATCAAAAGATTTGGCGAGAAATAAAGAGTTTTCTAAAAGATTTAAATTATGGCAAATGTTGGTACTCTGAATCAAAAGAAGATTATTCCTACATGCACGTTGATCACTTTCGACCCAAAAAGGCAGCTACAGGAATTAATAAAAAAAATTACGGTGGTTATTGGTGGCTAGCATTTGAATGGACGAATTATCGGTTTTGTGGAAGCATCGGCAACACTAATAAACTAGATAAGTTCGCCGTAAAAGGCAAGACAAAAGCAAAGAAGATAACTGATCCAATTGCAGATGAACTACATTATTTTCTTGATCCAGTCAAGAGGAGTGACACCGAAAAGTTAACATTTGATCAAGAGGGTAAAGCAATTCCTTTATCTGTAGATCCAACAGATTGGGATTTTATTAGAGCTCAGTATACAATTGACAATCTTAAACTAAATGATGACGGGGTTAAAGAGGCTAGAAAAAAGGTATGGAATAATTGCAAGTTACTAATTATAGAGATAAAGAAATTGCTTTCAGAAGTTCAAAAGATACCGAGTGTTGCAAAGGATCAGAAAATTGAAGATAAAATGTTAGAGTTAAAAAAATATCTTTCAAAGGAAGCAGAGTATTCATCAGCAGCGATTGCATGTTGTCTATCAACAGGATTACCATGGGCGATTAAATTAGCCGCATAAATAATAAAATATGTCAAGCACAATTGTACAAAAGATTTGGAACTTCTGTAACACCCTTCGTGATGATGGCGTGAGTTATGGAGATTATTTAGAACAGTTAACTTACTTACTGTTCCTGAAAATGGCAGATGAATATTCAAAGCCACCGCATAAGCGAAAGGATATAAACATTCCGGCAGAAATGAATTGGGAATCGCTAACTGAAAAAAGCGGTGATGAATTAGATCGTCATTACAATAAAATACTTCGTTCACTCGGAAAAGAAAAAGGAATTCTCGGTCAGATATTTATTAAGAGTCAGAACAAAATTCAAGACCCAGCCAAATTGTATAAACTCATTCAGTTGATTGATGCTGAAAACTGGGTGGGTATGGGTGTAAAAGACAAAGGTGATATTTATGAGGGCATTCTGAAAAAGAATGCAGAAGATACCAAAAGTGGTGCAGGCCAATATTTTACGCCAAGAGAATTAATAAGTGCAATGGTAGAATGTGTTCGTCCAGAACCCAAGAAAACCATTGCTGACCCGGCTTGCGGAACAGGCGGTTTCTTTTTAGGTGCTTATGATTTTTTAGCCAGTCAGGATTTGGATAAATCAGAAAGAGAGTTTTTGAAGTCAAATACCTTTTACGGGAACGAAATTGTAGCCAACACTAGGAGGCTATGCTTAATGAATCTTTTCTTACATGGCATTGGCGATATCAGCGCAAAAGAAAGTTTTATCTCATCAGAAGATGCTTTGTTATCAACACCCAAAACAACATTCGATTATGTGTTAGCTAATCCTCCATTTGGTAAGAAAAGCAGCATGACTATTACGAATGAAGAAGGAGAAGAAGAGAAAGACGACTTAATATACAATCGTCAAGACTTTATTGTTACCACCAGTAATAAGCAATTGAACTTTTTACAACACATTATGTCGATGCTTAACACAACTGGAAAAGCAGCTATTGTGTTGCCGGATAATGTATTATTCGAAGGTGGTGTGGGTGAAAAAGTAAGACAAGCATTACTTCAAAAAACGCAACTACATACCATTTTAAGATTGCCCACCGGAATATTTTATGCTCATGGCGTAAAAGCTAATGTATTGTTTTTTGATGGCAAGTCAGCGAGCAAAAATCCTTGGACAAAAGAAGTTTGGGTTTATGACTATCGCACAAATGTGCATCATACATTAAAAAAGAATCCTTTGAAGCTTGAAGATTTAAAAGAATTCATCACTTGCTATAATCCAAACAACAGGCACAAAAGAAAAGAAACATGGTCGGAATCTAATCCAGGAGGTCGCTGGAGAAAATTTGAGTATGATGACATCATTGCCAGAGATAAGACTTCATTAGACATTTCGTGGTTAAAGGATAACTCTTTAGCGGATTTAGATAATCTGCCAGACCCTGATGTATTAGCAGCAGAAATCATTGATAATTTGGAAGCAGGATTGGAAAGCTTTAAAAGAATCGTAGTAGCACTTAATAATCGAAATAATTAATAAATCATGGAAGGTTTTGGTTTTCGTGATGTCGCCTATATAGTTGGTATTTTACTAACGGGTGTAATTACGTTTCTTTCAACACGACATAAGATAAAGGAATTAATCCGGGACAAGCATGACGAATCCAAGGAACAAATTAATAACCTTAAGCTTGAGATGAAAGATCTAAAGACAAAAGACGAGCTTCAGCAGCAAGTTATTGATCAAATTGGTAAGCAAATGGAAGATCTAATTCCTAAACTATTAAATGCTCTAAGCGCAAAATCAAATGGCAGCAGGAAGTAACTTGGATTATTCGCGATTAATCTATCTTAATCAGAGAGTAAAAGACAATCTCGCTACACAGGAAGAGCGAGACGAATATATACTTGATTTATATAACAATGTTAACATTACAAAAAAACAATCTGATGCCTACAGAAATGGAAATAGTGACTTAACAGAAGATGTCATAAAAGCCGCAGTTACTATCGGAGGTATTTTGCTGGTTGCTTATCTGATTTCAAAATTATTTGATAATGGGAAATAAAAAACAAAATTGAACTGCTAATCAGTCCTTCACTCTTCAAGTGATTATTTTCAAGCTCTGTGTCATATTTGTAAATATTATTCTTTGTTCTTGTTTTTAATTCTTGCAATACCAGCTTTAATATGTTCGTAAATAAGATCACCAAATTTTAAAGCCAGCGCTTCGGCCTCTGTTTTAGTTATTTGTTGATGATATAATCTTTTGTATTGCAGGATTTGTTTGTTTTCGCCTGGTTTTTCGGTCATATATATCTCGTACCAATTATCGAGAAACCTGATTTGAATTGAATAATTACAACCAAAAGTATCCAAACCTCCTTTAATTAATGAACCATAGGAAGTATTGATATCAAGTTTTGCATGATTAGGCTGAATATTCACTGAGTTTTTAAGACATGCTTCCTTGTGATTTTTAATAATGGAATTTGGACTCTCATTTATAAAACTTACCCAACCTGAACTGTTCATCATCAGTGTATGTCTTGGCTTTGTAAAATATTTATTAAAGCGTTGTACTACAGAAACGAACTCTTTCACCACTTGTCCGAGCCAACCATTGTACATCTCAAAGAATAGCTCTTTTTCAAATGTTTCTATTACTTTATCATCCCCCAACATTTCCAACTCATTTTCAAGTTCATCCAGTTTTTTATCTAGTTCAGTTTTATCTTTAACTGTAATTAGTGGCCCCTTTGACCCCTTTGTGGCCCCTTTAGTTTCTTCAGTTACAGAATTGTCCCCTTTGGCCCCTTTATGACCCCTTAAATTATATTCTGTACCCTTACCGGTCTTTCCAGTTTGCTCAACTATTTTGTAATCAACTAAAATTGCAAGATCTCTGGTAGCAGTTCTTTTAGACGCGTTGGTAATCTGTTGATACACCTGGTTAGTTATTTTACCCGTTTTTTTCAGATGCAGAACTCCTGAAATTTGTCTTGCATTCAGTCCCTTTTTCAGTAATAATTCTTCAGTAAATGAATCCTGCAAGAAAGTGATGGAAAATCCGCCATCCTCGTTTTCATACAAAGGTTCAGGTAATCCTGCTTTGGTTAACTCTTCTATCATTTTAGTGGTTCCCCTACCCCAGGCTTCAATTAATCCTGCTTTATAAAATACATCTGCAATTTTCGGATTTCTTGGAAGCGATCTGTGTTTTTTCCGAAGCCGATCTAAACTGAGTTCTGCCGGTAGTTCACCATAATTCCAAAGAATCAACTTGTCCGGTTCAAGTCGCATTTGCGTATGCGAGCCAAGGTAATCTTTATGAATTACAGAGTTAATAATAGCCTCACGTAAAGCTTCTTCCGGATACTCCAATTCTTCTTTTCGATACAGACCTTCGATACGCGCATTATATTTCAGGTATTTATTCTTAAGCAGGGATAAAACTGACTCAACCTGCTCAAATAAATTTCCTTCAATTACATCTGTATTCTTTAATTCGGTATCTGACAAAAAAGTACCGATTTTAATTGTTGCTGATTTAAAAAACTTCTGCGGATCTTTACCAAAAAGCAAGATTGCTGCCCGTGTCAGTTTTCCATTTTCCAGTAAATGAAGTTTCTCTAATAGATTCTTCACGGATTTTTCTTTAGCGGCAGCAGGAAACCTGGTTTTAGCGAGCTCTCTGAACTTATCAATAGTAGCCTGATCGATATCATTTAAAGAAGCTTTGGTCTCTACCACAGACTCCCAATTTTGTCCGCTTTTTTCAAGCAAGAACTTTTGTAGTTGCGGACCTTTTAACTCTACTGTTGAACTTCCGGAACGTAAATAAAATTTTCCTCTAAGAGCAATGCCCGTTAACTGAGGTTTAACTTTTATTTCAATGTACTCCTTACGTTTCTCGTTCTTTAATCTAACATCAGGAGAGAAGCCCAGGATATTTGAGATTTTACTTGGTATATCGGTAAGCAAGACCTTACTGTTCTCTACACCTTTTACTTTACCACTATCATCTTTACCAATGTACATGACACCGCCATTTGTATTGGCGAACGCACAAATGGTGTCCATACATTTCTCCTGCCAGGACTGTTTAAATTCAACATTATGGTTCTCCTTATTCAACACCTGAATACATTGTTTGTTTCCTCTCTATTATATTTTTTCGCAAGCCTTGTTTATATCTGAATTTCTGATTTTTTTTACAAATATTAGAACATAACACTCCAAACTGGATAAATACCTTTACTTCTTTCAAATACTTGTTTTAATGATAATTCCATAACATGTTTCGTACTAGTATTTACAAACGCAAATTTAAATTGATCTTTTAAATTTTGAGCTACTAGAAGTTCAGCAGTTGTTAACCCAAAAAAATATTTATCAAATTTATCGTTTAGCTCCTTTCGTCCGGTTGCTTTGATTTCAAAAATTGTGATCTTAGCCAAATGCTTTTCAACATTGCTAAGATTTTTAAGGTCAATTTTTTTATTCTCTAATTTCACAACGTCGAAAGCCTTACCATATAGGACTTTGTTTTTTTTAGCGAATGCAACCAACAAATTTTGCCTTTCAATTTTTGTTGGTTCTTTAAACCTATTATCAATTGACAATAAAATTTCAACGGCCTTTTTTGCTGTTCTTTGCTTACTCTCAACCTCAAGAGAAGAATTGTCAATTACCTGATCGATGTCCAATTGCAGCAATTCCTTCTTTTGTTCTTTTTTTCCGGAAATATTAATTTAATTAAAAACCCGCCCAACCTTTTTATTCAGGCTGGCGGGTGGACACCACTAAAATAGAAATTAATTCAAGCCAAACAAAAATGATTTCTTTTAAAATCGTTTTGATAAAAAACGTTTTTCTACGAACGCCACTGTTCATGGGCGTTTCAATGAATTGCTTCAGAAAAAACAATTTTCAGTGTGAGTCATCGCACTACCAATTCCGCCTTTTTCCTCCCGATCAGATCGCTACTCTTTGAGTGGATCAATCAGGAACAAAAAACAAAATCCGTCAAAAATCTTCCTTTAACAGCCAGATACTAAATCAGATTTGACTCGTTTCTTTATTTCATTATATTAGTTAT
>CBIHPU010000093.1:0-9448 GCA_966211935.1 uncultured bacterium
ATTTGCGTAACAGCAATTTTACCCGCTCAGCAATTAAACAATTCAGGTTTTGAAAACTGGACAAGTGGAAATCCGGATAGCTGGGGTTCGTTTGATCAGATGCTTGGAATGGGCACAACGCTTGAAACACAAGTGTCACCAGGAAATTCAGGAGCATCTGCCTGTCAGTTGCAAACTCAGAACGTTCCGTTTGTTGGGCTGTTGCCTGGCGTAATTGCAAGCGGTTCAATAACGCTTGTTGGTTCTGCTCCTGTTGTAAAAGGCACGCCTTACACAGGAATGCCAACTGATTACTCTTTTTATTACAAGTTTACACCGGGCGGCGTTGATACCGGTGGGACTGAAGCGATTTTTACAAAATGGAATACAACTACAAATTCACGCGATACTGTTGGATATGGAGTTACAGTTTTCAGTACACAAACTTCATCTTTCACACTGGCAACTGTTCCGATTTTTTGGCTTGGACTTGGCGCCCCTGATTCTGTAGCTGTAATATTTGTTTCTTCCGCTACCGCAACATTGCAGGCAAATACAACCTTAATTGTTGATGATGTTGCAATGATTTTTCCTACAGGAATTAAAGAATCATTCGTAACAGGCTACAATGCATATCCAAATCCTTCCAGCGATCGTGTAACTATTAATAGTAACGATAACAAAGCGGTTAAGGCGCATTTATATGATCTCACTGGTCGCGAAGTGGCAAACGAAGATTTCATTTCTGGTAAAGCTACATTCAGCGTTTCTTCATTACCAGAAGGATTGTACATATATCGTGTGATGAATGCTAATGGCAGTGAACTTAAAAATGGAAAAATTACTGTTGCGAGATAGTAGTTGAAAGTTATTGTAAAAAAGAAAAACCCGTTTCAATTTGGAACGGGTTTTTAATATGTTGAAATGTGACTGTTTAAACTTTAATGCGCTGTCCGATTTGCAGCACTTTCGTTTGTTTGATACCGTTTTTCGCGCAAATAGATTTTACACTGGTGTGCATCTTAATCGCTATCCCGCCAAGTGTATCTCCTTTTTTAACTATATAATATTTTACTTTGGTTTTATTTGGAGCCGCATGTGTATTTGCGGAATGAGACTTCGGTTTCCCGCGGTTAGACATTGGCATGGTGGCCAGGTCATAACTGGATTTGAAATCTTCTTTGTATAAAACAAAAGTTGAATTTCTGAGTTCCATCTTCTCATAATCAACCAGATCTTCTGTATCGATTGCTTTACCAAGAAAACGCATTTCAAAATGTAAGTGACTTCCGTATGAGTGACCTGTATTACCACCAAGACCAATTGGCTCGCCGACTTTTACATCCTGTTCAGCTTGTACAAGAAGTTTGCTTAAGTGAGCATAAACAGTTTCCAATCCATTCTTATGTCGTATGATCACAACATTGCCGTAACCACGGTTAAGTTTTGCAATGCGCACCTTACCTTCAAACGCAGCGACAACTGTGTCGCCTGTTTCGAGATTAATATCCGTACCAAAGTGAGGTCTGCGTCTTCTCCATCCGTAACCTGAAGTTACAGGCCCTTTCCATGGAATTGTAAAACCACAATTGTATTCGTCCAGAAGTGTGATCATGATAGAATCACCCATGAATTCTTTTTCAAAGTAATGCGGATGTATCACTGTTGTGTCCCACGAACAATAAAGATCGTGCGACGGAAACATTATAAGTGAGTCTGTAATTGCAAGAGGTTTTTTAGCGATAAGAATCTGGGTGGTGTCATCATTCTTTTTGCTCAGGCTGTCGTTCTTCTCCGTTTTTTTGCCTTTGCTTTTATCTACAGGATTACCGGCAACAACAAACGCGGACGAAAGTATCAGCGCAAGCATCAGAAGATTTATTTTCTTTAGAATATTCACGGGCCGGTTATTTTGTCTGTTTCAGCTTTTTTAACAAGTTGGGCAAAAATATACTTTTCTTTGATCTGACAAGTGTTAAAATGCCTTAATCGCGTAATTGTTTTACACAATAAGTTATTGATAATGCTATGATTGCACTTAATCAAAACTGATCTAACATGGATTAAAGTCGTGATTTTTCAATAAGTACCATGAATATCAGTCACTTAACTTAAAAGATCGCTTTCGGCCTTTGCGTTGGGAATAACGTAAGTGGTGTCGCAGCGGTTATGTTGGTATACGGGAATTTGTGTTCCCGGGTTTTACGTTAAATAAAAATAATTTTTAAGTGGCTGAAAATGAAGAAAAAAGAAATTATTTTTTCTTTTTGTTGGTATAGACTCCGGCTTTCCAGTTCTGAATGAACTTGGCCCAGGCAATTGGATTAAGAAGGTTGCTCACCGGCATTTGTCCGTTATGATAAAGGCGTGTTTGCTGCGTGTTTTGCAAATTGGAATAAACAACATTCGGATCTGCGGCAAGCCCCTTCATAATTATGCGCATATCTTCTGCCTGCATATTCTTTTCAGCGCGCACATAATCATCGTCCGGTAACTTCAGATTCAAAAATTCACGTTTAAATTCTTCTTTTGTTGGCCAGGGATAAACCGCGACCTCACTTAAATTAAAAGTGTCTTTGTATAAAGTCTGAATAATTGAATAACTGATCGAAGATAGTGTATCCGGAATTTTAAATTCCGCGTCGCGGAAACCGAGAGAAATAAATTGAATTACATCACCTGGTTGCGCTACCAGCGTGAAAAAACCAAAGTAATCTGAGATGGCGCCACGTCTCGTACCTTTAATGATAACACTCGTTAGCGGAATTGGTTTCAGGCTGTCATTCGCGCTGAGAATTACTCCGGAGAATTGAACATACGTGGTTGTGTCTTTTGCACCCGTTTTATTCAATGCTTTGCCAGTTGCCTGCGCGTATATTGCCGCCGATGAAGAGAGCAACACAAACAGAACAATCAGTTTTAATTTCGATTTGATGGAATTCACTGTTTCAAATTTAGGGGAAATCAACATATGCATTCGTTAAAAATTTCCAAGCTGAGTACAATCATAATTTTTCATACTGTTCGTGTGGGAAGAATTTGAAGACTAAGAGCAATTTCTATGGATTAGTATTCGTCGCGTCTTTCTTCTTACTTAACCAGCCAAGATATTTTTCATAGAGTTCATCAATTGTATTGAATTCCTCCCGGTAAAAAATACCCATGCCCTGTGTAAACGGACCACCCAGCGTTGAAATTTGTGTGTTATCATTAGACTTATTAAAACCTTTAACGCGAAACTTACCGTCAGTATATACTTTGTATTCAACCTGAATATCTCCAATCATGTTTGAAGTTTTCTGGCCAGAACTGTTATTTACTCCAACGTTTCCGTCTATACTGAGTCTGTCATTAAACAGTTGCTTGCTCAACGCAACTTCCATTTGTTCAGGCGTAATGTTTACTGAGATATCCACGTTTGTACTTAATTGTGACAACCAGTTTGAAAGCTGGTTACTGAGCATTTCAGAAGATGTACGTCCCGCTGCTGCGCCGGCGCCAACACCAACACCCTGGTTGGATAATTGAAGTGGGGTTACAAAACTTTTTAGCAGCAATAATGAAAACACCTGCCTGTTCAATTCCTGTTCGTTATTGATGTAACTCAGAACTGTCTGACGAGTCGTTTCATCCACCGTTGGTAACTGAACGCCAAAAGAAATTTCAGGTGTCAGTAATTTATCACGCATGTTCAGCAACACACTCGCGCGAACTGGTTTGGAATAGAGGCCTGTTGAATCACTTGGAAAAAAGGGCGCGAGACTGGAGGACTGATTGTATTCAGCAGTAATATTTATATCAGCATTCAAGGGATCGCCAGACCATTTTATTGAACTTCCGCTGACGATATCAAACTTTTTTGAAATAATATTTTCCAATGAAAACTGATAGCTTCCATCTGTAAGCGTATACAATCCGTACATTTCAAATTTTCCACTGGTATTTATAGCCATTTTAATATTTCCGTTTCCCTGCGCCTGTATCACGTCGCCAGACTTACCGTCAAAGATCAAACGTACAATCGCATTTGGTGTCGCTTCCAGATTAAAATTAAGATTGATGCCGGACAAGGCCTGGTTATAAACGTTTTGTTCCTGCTTCGTAGTATCCTTCTGAACAAAAATTATAAAATCATTATCGCTCACCGTTGCAGGCCCGGATAACGGAATATTAAATTCTGTATTTTTTTCTGTTTTCAGATTAATATCCATGTTCATATAGTCGAGATTACCATAGATGCCTACGTTTCCTGAAACAAATGCTTTACCAAAATAGCTTTCGTTCTGCGCCTGGCTTGTGTTGAGCACCATAAAACTTTTCGCGTTGATGTCAAAGTCTAGTTTCGTTACTTTAAAATTGTCATGAAAAATATTTCCCCAAACCGTAGCTTCGTGTCCGTCCTTGTCATACAAATGAACCGGATCATTGTTGTTATCATCTCCAAGCTGGATTCTATCCGGATAAATATTAATAACGCCAACAGCCTGGTAATAGGTATTCAGATAATCAATTTTCAGATTTTTTACGTTGAGCAGATTTAATCTTCCTGTTATTTCCGGTTTGGCAACAGATCCTTTTACGAAAACTTTACCTTCAATAGCACCCCCGCGCGCCGGAGCAAAAGTGATAATGCCTTTCACATATGGTTGTATCATTGTAATATCAAGGCCCCGCATGGTTGCTTCAACATCAATATTGTTCTCTTTTTTAGATGGATAATAATAGCCTGTAAAGTCTATGTCTTTTATTGAGCCGAGTTGCGAGTTTCTCGTAAAATAGCCTTCCAGTGAAACAATGTCCTTGGTCTGATCATAAATTGTTTTGATTTTTCCTACGCCGAGCATCTTGTCGTTCAGAAAAAGATTTTTAAAATCAAAGTTGCTAGCAAAGATCACCTTATCCAGCACGCCTGATATAGTTGCTTTACCCGTAATGCTTCCCTGCATTTTTAATTGCGCGGATTTAATAATAGGATTCAATTGCCCCAGGCGGAAATCCACAAGCTCAAGTTCTACATCATCGTTCGGGTTTTTTGATATAACACCGTCAATATTTATTTGCTGGCTTCTGTTAATGAATTTCAAGCCTTTTAACGTTACAATTCCACTTGTATCCATTTTTATATGACTAATTGTGTCGGCAAGCGCCCACATGCTGTCAGCAATAAAAACTTCCACTTTCTTCATCTGCACATCAACCTGTTTGTTGGAAAAATTAATGTCACCATCCAGATTACCTGCATATTTTAGTTTCGTTTTGTTATCCCATGATATCTGAAAGGAAGATTTACTGTCAAACGATTGCGCACTTAACCGGAAGTTGCCGACATATAAACTATCACTCAACATTGCTCTTTCAACGCCTGTGTTTATCTCTATGCTGCGTGTCAGTGAATTCGCGGTAATGAACCAGTTTCTTAATTGATATTTCTGGTATTCAATAAGACTGGAGTTGCCAGACAAAGACAATTCGCTTGCTGCCGCGTTGAATTCACCTTCCAGTATAGTTCCGTTAGCAATCATAAGTTGCGGAAGGATTAATTCATTGATGATGCTGAACTTTTTTACTTTGACGCGATAAGTAAAACGGTCCTTGTATTTTACGCCGGACGGAATTTTTTTCTCCGTGATCATGGTTGGAAAATATTTTTCCAGGTACTGGCGAAAACAATTGGGCAGCTCTGTAATATTAAATCGTCCCGCAACACGAACCTCTGCAATGTTGGAGTTAAGCTTAATACTTTTTTCAATACTGTCCTGTTCCAGTATAAGGTCGAACGTACTTAATTTATATTGTTTACTGTTTAGCTGATAAATTGTGTTGTCAAAGTTTATACGACCTGTCAGGTTATCAATGTTATTACCTTTAACAGTTATTGCTATCTGTGACGAAATGCTGTTTGTTGTGTCTTTAGTATTGATAAAATGAAGCTGGTTCAATTCTAATTTGTTTACAGTTGCGATAAAGTCCATATCAGGATATTTATCATTGAAGTTGATAGTTCCATAAAAATCAAGATCAGCGTTCTGGTCATGCAGTTCAAAATTGCCTGTGAATTTTTTGTCTTTGAATTCTCCGGCAAGGCTTAAATTCTGGTAATTGTAATTGTTATAAGTGAGTGCGTTTACCTGTCCCTTAATAACCGCGCGCAGATCCTTCATTGTGGTTCCTTCACCGTCAAGAGTCAGGTTTGCTGTAATGGCTCCAAGTTCCTTTACGCGCAGCATTCTGCCTAAATGGAAAGAATTGGTTTTAACTTTTCCGTGGTAGCTCAGTTTTTTGTCTTCAACAGCAATATTTGAAACGCCAATATCGGTTGATACACTTCCAATTGCAGTTTTGAATGTTCCCTTTGCCGCAATATCACTCAGAAATCCATCTATCTTTCCTTTATAGCTCATTTTACCGAGTGGAATTAATGACGAAAGCGAGTTTGCCATTTGGTCCGGATCGGCGCCAGGCAGTTGAAGTTTGCTGAGGTCAGAATACGATGTAGTTAAACTTTTTATGTCGCAGTGTATGAATAGTTGATCAGGATCTGTAACTTCTGTCAGTGATAAATCGCCGTTGAATTCCGTGTTATCCCTGTATTTTAAACTTATTTTTGATCCGTTAAGGTCATTTACTGTTCCACGAAATTTTCCTGATAGATAAACCGTTTCGTTCATGCCGTTGAGATCCGGAACAAAAAGTGCCAGATCATTTGATCCGATTTTTGAAGAATCGGTCAACTGAAGTTTCATGTGTACTTTATCAACGAAGTCTGAAAAGTCAGTATAGTCTTCCTGGTTAAACGCGAGTGACCCGTGCTAATATGTTTCGGATGTTTTTAAAAATAAACTGTCCGCTTTTATTTCAGTGGGGGAAATTTTCATTATTCCTTCCAACCGCTGAACATCGAGCCCGCTCTTTTCTTTCAACTTAAAATCTTTCATCGTAAGCAGGATCGTGTCTTTTTGAATATCTATATCGCTGACATTGCCAGATAAGCCTGTTACATGAATGTCTGTGAATTTCATTCCCTTTACCGTAGTGGTATCATTTCTATCTGCATATACCAGGTTGAAATTATCGATGATTACTTTTCCATAATCAAGCTTAACTGCTGAAGAATCTTTTTTCTTCAATGTGTCTTCGCTGGTAAAATAATCAACTAAAAACTGGAAATTGAAATGTTCGTCCTGCTTATATCGGATAACTTTCGCTGTTACATCTTTAATCTCTGTTATGTTCAGCGCCAGATATTTTTTTCCTATATCAAAATCAGATATTGTAACATTAATATTGCCGCCATACAGTAAAGTATCTTTGCGCATGTCCTGCAGAAAAATTCCATCAAGTTCTACTTCACTGAAAAAACTGAGCTTAACCTTGTCTATTGAAACTTTGGTTTTCAGTTCATCGCTCAGCCATGCAGAAGCTTTTTGAGCGGCATAGGTTTGTACGCCGGGAAACTGAAGCAGAATAATAACCGCGACCAGTAAAAGTAAAACACTGATTAGGGTCCACTTAATGGTTTTCCATGTTACGCGTGCAATACGGCGACCCAGGGTTGCTTTGGGTTGTTTCTTATCAGAATTATCCGTTTTTTGTTCTTCTTCAGGCGTCATTAAAAAAATATTGCAACCCTTTTAAATTCGGAAAGAGAAATATGATTTTTACTTCTAATTTTACCTCCTGCAAAGATAATGAATATAAGGGAGGAGGAAATACTGATACTTGGCATAGAGTCCAGCTGTGATGATACTGCGTGTGCTGTATTACGTAATATCAAAATGCTGGCCAATATTTCCGCCTCGCAAAAGATTCATGAACAATATGGTGGGGTTGTGCCTGAACTGGCAAGCAGGAGTCACCAGCAAAATATTGTTCCGGTAGTTGACGCAGCACTGAAAACTGCCGGCGTTAAATTAAGTGAAATTCACGCTGTAAGTTTCACCAAAGGACCAGGACTCATCGGTTCGCTGCTTGTTGGCGCTTCATTTGCAAAATCGCTTTCTCTTGCACTGCAAATTCCGTTAATTGAAGTGAATCACATGCAGGCGCATATTCTTGCTCATTTTATTCAGCCGGAAAGCGGTGAGAAACAAACTCCGGATTTTCCTTTTATTTGTCTTACAGTTTCAGGAGGACATACCCAACTGGTGAAGGTGAACAATTATTTTAATTATGAATTGTTGGGTGAAACGATTGATGACGCGGCAGGAGAAGCGTTTGACAAAGGGGCAAAAATTCTCGGCCTGCCTTATCCTGGCGGACCATTAATTGATCGATATGCGCAACAAGGCAACGCTTCGAAATTTCAATTTTCCAAACCGCGTGTTGCCGGACTTGATTTTAGTTTCAGTGGATTGAAAACCTCTCTCCTGTATTTTATTCGCGATAATAAAAAGGAAGACGAAGATTTTGCAGAGAAGAATCTTGCTGATATTTGCGCGTCATACCAATTCACAATAATTGAAATACTTCTTTCGAAATTGAAGAAGGCGATAGAGATGACGGGAATAAAAGAAATTGCACTTGCAGGTGGGGTTAGCGCGAACCAAGGATTGCGAAGTGCCTTAACGGAAGTTGGAAAAGAGCAGGGATGGAATGTTTTTATTCCGGAAATACAGTATTGTACTGATAACGCGGCCATGATTGCCGCCGCGGGTCACTTTAAATATCTGCAAAAAGATTTTTGCGGACTTGATTCGGTTCCGAAAGCAAGATGGCACATTCAGGATAAAGAATAATCTAATCCAATCATTTTTCAATTTTCATTGGTAGTATCGTCAGGATTAAATTATCCGTTTCCTGAGATGGTATTATCGTAATCATGATTTTTTGTATTGAAGTTTTAGCGTGAAAAAGAGTTTCAGCACGCATAACGTATTAAATGCAGGAGAGGTATCAGTTAAACATTGGTGCCAAATCATTGTTCTGTGTTTTACTTTCCCCATCACGTGAGACTATATTCCTCTTTACCATTAATTAATTACCGTCGATGGGGTGGCATATGCTTTGTTTCCTGATTTATCTAATTCAATCAATCAACTAAAATATATTAAAGAAAAAATGGCAACTACCAGAAACAACAGGAGTTCTCGTTCAAACAGCAGGGACTCTTACAACAGCGGTCGCGAGTCGCGCAACCGTGTCAATGAATACAACGACGAGTATGACCGCAACCGGAGTGATCGCCATAGAGATGAAGAGGAACATGAAAGCGATCGTATCAGAAGTCGTCATGATGATGATTTCGATCGTGAACGTGATACTGAAAGAAGTCGCAGTTCATACCGTGATCGTGATGAAGATATTTACAGAAATCGTTCGCAACGCGATCGTGAGCGTGAAGAGGGCAGTGATTACAGTAGCTCCTCCCGTAATTCACGTGAAAGGGATTCCGATGAACATTATGGAATTTCCGACAGCCGCTCAAGGAATCGTATGAATGAAGAAGATGAAGAACAAAGTGGACGTAGCA
>CBIHPU010000094.1:0-9446 GCA_966211935.1 uncultured bacterium
AAAAGAGGAATTATATTATCATAAGCGAACGCCGATCACGAGAATATCATCGATCTGTTCCGTTTCGCCTTTCCAGTCTTCAATGAATTGATTCAGGAATCGCTCCTGCTCTTTCATTGTTTTATTTTGAATACTGAGAAGGATTTCTTTAAATCTTTTTGTAGTTAATTTCTTGCTGTGTTCGCCCCCAAACGTATCCGCATAACCATCGGAACAAATATAGAATGTATCTCCAGGCTGAAGTTTTAATTCATGTGTTTCAAATTCCTGGTTTTCTGCAGTAAGTCCGCCAATAGCTTTTTTAGTGGATTTAATCTCTTCAATATTTTTTTGTCCTTTGCGTATCACCCATAAAGGGCGATTTGCTCCCGCGAATTTTATAACGTTAGTCTTTTTATCCACCGCGAATAACGCTATATCCATTCCATCGCGCGTGGACTCATCGTCTCCTGTCTGGCGAAGTGAAAGCTTTATTCCATTATTAAGATATTGGAGAATTTCTGAAGTATTATTTGTGTGAAGAAATGCGTCATTCAGTTTTTCTGTTCCAATCATACTCATCAACGCTCCGGGAACACCGTGTCCTGTACAATCGGCGGATGCGATAAAAACAGAATGTTCGTTTTTATGAAAATAATAGAAATCGCCACTAACAATATCTTTTGGTTTGTATAGCACAAAACAATCGGGTAGTGCGGAATAGATCTCGTTTTTGTTCGGGAGTTGCGCTTCCTGTATTCTTTTTGCGTAGATAATTGAGTCGGTAATTTCTTTATTCTTAGTTGCAATGCTCAGGCTTTGTGATACGATTGTGGTTTCGTATTCTTTGTTGATATTAAGAAAGTAATAGCCGAGCAAAAAAGTAACAAGAAGCGCCATGATATAGAATACAATTGAAAAAGCTTCTTTTGCAGAAGGAGTAAAGGTATAATGTGGCGGAACTATGTCCAGCAAATAACGCAACGAAACAAAGAAAGCAAGAGAAATTCCGAAGACCAGGACTCTGTCGCGCGTAGATTTAAACAGGATCATTCCGAACAGCATAATCGGAATCATGGCGATATGGTTGTTGATCCCTTTACCAACCATTAAACCTGCGCCTAAAATAAACAGGTTGGAAGCAACAAAACTGAAAAATTTTGCGGCCCAGAAATAACGGTAACGCTGCATAAGAAATGGAACGACCATTAATCCTATAAATGTCAGATCAAGAGGAATGGCAGTAACTCCGTTGATGTAAATTTCTACCGGAAGCAGAAATACCAAAACAATTGGTGTAACAAGTAGAATTTTGTTAAGCAGAATTACTTCGCGGTGACTGAAAATTCCTTCGTCATCACGCAGTCCGTTTCGGGACAACTTATGCCATAATTCTTTCATCGATTGCATTTACTTCTGCTGCTGCGCATTAATAAAACCAGACTGCAACGGAACTAAGATAAGAATGTTATGGAGGATTATGAAATTGTGGTTGAAGCGGGTTTCACGCGGAGTCATGAAGCAGAAATCACAAGACAGATTTCGCTTCATGATCCGAGCGGAGATAGCGGAGAGCGCGGTTTTTTCTTGTGAAGAGCGCAACGCGATGTCAAACGTAGCGAAAAGCGCGGAGTATTGATTATCAAATTCCTTTGCGACCATTGTGGTTCATGGTGTTCTTTGTGTCCCGATAAATTTCTCGCGACGATCGCAGCGCCGCAACGTGATTTCGCGCAGTAACTTCAAACTTCGAACATCAAACCTAGAACTATGTGCCTATGTGTTTCGAATAGATTCGACTTTTTCACGCGGAATCAGTTATCCTGAACTGCGATTTTACCGGTAAAAGGAGAAATTTTATCGCCGCTGATAATATAAGTGTAAATTCCAGCAGGGAGTTTAAACAGCATAAAATTGAATTCCATTCCGCTTAGCTCTTGTTCAGATATTGTTTGTCCGAGTGAATTGAATAAAATAATTTTTCCCCCTGGTAATTGCTGCTTCATTCGTAAACTGAAGAACCCGTTATTTGGGTTAGGGAATATTGTACAGCCGTTTTCGGTATTGTTTTCTAATGACTCTATTGTGGTGGTTGTACAATCATGCCGCCATAATGTTCCTGCAGGTTGTATTGTTACACCATTTGAGTCTACAAGGCCACTGGTGTTCCATAATGTACTTGGAGTTTGCCAGCCAAGAAATGGATCTGTAACAGTAAACCACGTCATTCCTGCAATATTGGTTGTATCGGAATTATACCAATTTAAAAGTGTATCAGCATACGCAAGCTGTTTAACTGGAGAGCCGCAATTTTGTAATATTCCACCTCCATCACCCATGCATGTTTCAGTAAGCATCATCTGTTTGCTTCCTGCTTCTGCTTTTGCATTGTTTAACCATGAAATTACAGAAGCGGGATTGCCCCAGCAATTATCATTTGGCGGTCCCTGTGTAGTATAATAAAATGTGTAACCGATAAAATCAAGATGCGGACGAATTGAATCTATTATATCATAATTACCATTCCATGTTAAATTATGAAACGCTACTACACTTCCCAGTTTAACATATGAAAAACCATCCGCGTTCATCCTGTTACGCACAGTATCCAGAAATGAAGTGTAACGGGTAAGTCGTCCCGTGTTCCAGAAAGCGTTTTTAAAATAGGTATCAATTTCATTTCCTATGGAGATCCATTTTACGTTATTTACATTCTGTAAAATATGTTTTATAGCAAGATAATTCTGGTTGACAAAGGAAGTATCGGAAAAATATAGGGGGTTGGTTGAATCAACAGCGGAAACAAAACCGTTGGGCTCGGCGAGAGAAGTGTTTGGCAATTCTACTTTTATTACCGGATAAACAACATGCACATTGCAATTACCCGACCAGGTTGTCATCAGGTTTTCGAAATTAAAATATGATTTGTATGTTGGAACGCCATTGGTTATTTGTTGAACAACATCGTTCCACGTAATGTAACGCTGCCTGTAATCAAGATTAAAAGTATCGAGCCAGTTTGCTGCCTGTTGCCAGGCGGGAACGTTTCCAAAGTTGCCGGAATTTGAAGCGTTGCCGTGGGTGGGAACAATTACAGCGCCCAGGTTTAATCCCTGGTTACATTGGGAAAAAACAGTTTGTTGCAAGAACAGCGTAAGCAGAATCAGAAATTGAATTTTTTTCATTGTGAATTTTTTTCTTTCGGATTTTAAACGTCGAGATAATTATTTTCTTACAGCTAATATAAGCCAATCTCTTTGTTGGCCAAAAGCGGCGCGTGTTTCACGCGGAGAGGCGAAGTGAGCGGAGAGCGCGGAGTGTTGAAGTATCAAATTCCTTTGTGCCCCTTGTGGTTCATCGCGTTCTTTGTGTCTTTTTAAGGTTCACGCGACGATCGCAACGCCGCGACGTGATTTTGCGCTGAGGAGATAGGCGAGAGCGCGGTTTTTTTCTGGCGCAGAGCCGCGACGTGATTTCACGCTTTGAACTTCAAACTTCAAACCTCAAACCTCGAACATCAAAGCTCTCCCGGCAAAAATAATTTCATCGTTCCCTTTTTAAAATAAACTTCATCAAGGTGACCCATTTTGGTTCTATCCACCGTAATAAGATGTATGTGCATAAAGGTATCGTGATGAGTGAAAATTGTTTTGTGCTCAGTTGAAAAAAATCCAACCAGATCTGATTTTACATTTTTTAACTGATAATTTATTTTTCCATTATGCGCGTCTTCAGGTGAACTGACTTTTGATCCGGGTGGCAGATTCACAATATGAATTGTTGCGGAATCAACAATACCTCTAATGCCAAATGCAAAGGGCCGTTTCATCTGTTTTGTTATCGTATCCAGAAAGATTTCCAGTTGCTCCAGTGTTTGAATACTGTCAGGCAAAATCTGTTCTTTCCAGTTTGGAACGTTTGCGTATACAAAGAAAGGAGCTTTTACATCGAAAGTTTCTTCAATTATCATGGTTGTCTCGTCCAACGCTATCGACTTAAAGGCTTTTCCGTTTATAATTGTGATTTCACCTGATAAATTTTCTACCGGACCCAATCCAATGAGGAATGCTTTTTCAGATATGGTATCAAGATGTATTTTACCTTGCAGCTCCCCTTTCCACATCACATTCTTCATCGCTCCAACTACTTTGACTTCATCGGTATTTTGCTGCCCGTAAACAGTAGAAACCGCGATCATTGAAATAAAGAAGATATTTTTCATAATGATTTTGTTACAGTGTTTTTAATGCGGATGATTTAATTTTTTCAATCTGCCGGTTATGAAAAGCTGAAAGTATAACAAGAGAGGCGATGGCGCCTGTAGTTGCATAAAGCATGTCTGATTGTGTGTCCCATACATAACCCTGCGTACCCAGGAACGCATCGGCAGATTGTCCTGAAGAGATGGCTACAAACCATTCCAGAAATTCATACAGGGCGCTGAAAGAAAGACAGACACTAACAATTAAGAAAGACATCCATGCACCACGTTTTACAATTTCAAGGCGAATGAAAAGTTCACGTACAATTAAAGCGGGAACAAATCCCTGCGCAAAATGCCCAACCTTATCATAATTGTTTCGTGTTTGCTGAAACTCATCTTTTATCCAATCAAAGAATGGAACTTCCGCGTACGTGTAATGTCCACCAATAAAAAGAATGTAACAGTGAACCAGGATCATCAAATAAACAAGAAAAGTAAACTGGAATCTTTTGAAAGTAAAAATCAAAACAATTAGTCCAGCTACTGCAGGGAATACTTCAAGCGCACAGGTAAAATAATCGTGGGGATTTACGGCAGACCATAACAGTCCCGCAACAAAGAGTAGAAATAAAACAGAATATTTTTTCACGGATTCAATGAATTTTATTACTTATGATTTACGGCTGCGCTTTATAATGTACTTGCACCAATCCGCTCTCAAAATTTTTAACGTTCACAAGTTCTAATTTTTGTTCCGGTCTTCCATCTTTGAATAACCGCACGCCTTCTCCGAGTAAAACGGGAATGACAGACACAATCAGCTCATCGATCAATTTTTCTTTCAGCAATTCGTTTACAATTTCAGCTCCTCCGTCAACAAAAATGTTCTTTCCTTCCTGGTTTTTCAACTGTAAAACAAGTTCTTTTAAATTCCCGCTGTAAAAATTGGTTTTACCTGATGATGGACGCGGAGTATGAGTAATTATGTAGGATGTTATATCAGCATGAGGAAAGACATCAGCCTGTTTCATCACCCAGTCGTAAGTTTTTCTTCCCATGATCACAGTATCAACTGTGTTATAGAAAACTGAATAACCATAATCTTCGCCTTGTTTTTCAACCAACGATAAAAAACTGAGATCGTCTCCGGGCTTCGCTATATAGCCATCAAAACTACAAGCGATGAACAGAATTAGTTTGCGCTTAAATTTCATATTTGTTTACTGAATCCGAATTACCGGAAAGAAATTTTTTAAAATAGATTCTTCCCAGGCGGAAAATGATCCAAGGGCTTATATTTTAATTTAAATATAAGGTAATTGATGGAAATAAAAGGCGTGCTCCCTTTAAATAAGGACCTCCAGGAGATAAAATAATTAAAACAAAATCAGGACTTCCCTTTTGTTTTTTTGCCGCTTTCTTTTTTCTTGCCGCTGTCGCTGCTCTTCTTTTTTGTGTGGCCGGGATTTGTTGTATTTGGATGGTGGGGGTTGTTGCTGTTTTTAAACCAGCCCTTATGTTTACCGTTATCGTGTTTAACAAAAACAACACAGGATGTATTGCTGAAAAATAACAATGTAAACAACAGGGAAACCAATGCAAATCGGGTTGCTCTCATAAATCGCGTCTTTTCTAATTTTTACGTGGAATTGTTGGCAGAGTTGCGTCCGGGACAAATTATTGTTTAATATTTTTTGAAAGGAAAACGGCGTTTTCTCTGCCGGATGAAAAAACGTATTGGTCGAAGCAATAATGTGAATGGTGTTGTAAGAATCAGTTTTAAATTAAGACAGGAATTTCGTGATCATTTTATTTTTCCATCCTCCTGTAAAATTCCAGCAGTTCTTCTTTTCTTTCCCTGCTCAGGTCGTGCCATCTTGTTTCCTGGATCGCCCCTTCCAATGCGTAAAGCATATTGATGCATGCGCCGCTGTTTTTTAAAGCGGAAATTTTGATGATCGCGTTCTTGCTGCCAATGCGTTTTAGTTCCGCGCTGTTGCTGATGCCCGCTTTAACGAGTTTTTCCGCAAGTGTTTTTCCTATGTTTGGAAGATCTTCCAGCTTAGTCTCCATCAAAAAATATTAATTGAATTTTATTGCCCCGCAGTTTTAAAGCCAAACAGTATCATTGGTTCATCATAATCATAAAAGGTCAGATAAATTGTTGCTTTTTTCTTTTTACCCTTTTCATTTTTATAAGTGATCTCGTATTTGTCAAGCATAGCCATACCCAAAAAACCATTGGGTGACTGGTATTGACAACAGCTTGAAATTCGTTTGTACGACACGGGATTTCCTTTCACGTCACGAAGGAGATCTAAATAGGCTTTCTGGTTTGCAGGACCTCCTTTTGGACCCGTTCCTACTTTTACAGGATTTTCGGGAGTAAATCCATACTTTTCATCTTCTGCAGTTTTGGAAAGTTTTTTAATTGAGTAAACCGGTCGTGTTCCGCTTGTATCATTGCACTTGTCCACTTTTTTCTGCGCGCTTTTTAAACCCAGCTCCAATGCCTTCCTGTAATCCGTACAGGCCGAATCTTTTTTGTTCAGATCATCGAGAACAAGTCCGCGGTTATAATATGCTTCAGCATAAGTACTATCCGCTTTAATTGATCGCGTGTAATCTGCTATTGCTCCTTCCAGATCGCCGAGATGTTTTTTTGCAGTACCACGATTGAGCCACCCTTTTTTATAATCGGGTTTTAGTCTTACCACTTCTTCAAAATCCACTAATGCTTCTTTGTATTGATTCAGCATCAGCTTTGCCATTCCGCGGTTGTACCATGCGTAATGATCTTTGGGTCGCAGTTCAATTGTTTTCGAAAAAAGTTTTATTGATTCTTCAAACTCACCCGCCTGCGCCTTTGCAAGTCCTTCCTCGTAATATTTGGAAGCGTCTTGTGCGAAAAAGCAAAGAGCAGCAAAAGATAAAATTATTGTCAGAAATGTTTTTTTCATTGAATAAAAATTTACGAGCATTAAAACTTTATCACTTTCGCGTTTTCAAGTAATTCAAATGCTGTGTTCCAATCAGGAAGTTCGTTCATGTCCACCGTAACTGTCCTGATCTCTTTTGCAATTTGTTTGCTTCTTTTCATTGCTTCCAGGTGCGCGCCGCTTCTTGCAAATTGTTTTAACTCTTCTTCATTGTTCCAAAGGGTCATGGTATAATGCATGGTCCAGACACCGCGCTTTTTAAAAGCTTTGCATTCTGTAGCTTTCATCTGTTTTATAATTTTCATCGCGTCATATGATAATGCAAAAAATTTGAACGGACCTTTCAGTTCAATTGAAGTAATAGTTGCTTTCATAAAAATGAAAATCAGTTGATGTACATTCAAAAATAAGAAACTTCCTATTGAGTAAGTCGGGATAATCTCAGCTTACTGGCGCTCAGACCAATTAATTTCTGACGGTAATTCGAGATTGGAGAATTCGATTTGTAGTCAACGGGTTAGAAATAACATGATCATACTGCGGTAATTCACCCAGTTTGGTGCGACTCCCTTCGGGGGGTCGTGAATCATTTGTAAACATTGGGCCTTAAATGTGTGACTCCTTCGGAGTCGTGATTTTCGGAGTCGAGATTGGAAACCTTCGAATAATTTTAAGGCTGGAATTCCCGATCCCGAAGGGATCATACGTTTATAACGTTAACAGGAATAGTTTATCCCGACCCCGAAGGCGGTCGAACAATGAATTGTTATGCTGCGTCATGCCAGTTAAATAGGTATTCTTCCTTGAAATCTATTTGAAATTCTTTCAGGAAATTAATGTATTCCCGGCGAAAAGTTGTTTTTTTATGATGGGCTTTCTGATTCAAAATATATTTTACAACTCTGTCTACATCAGAATGACTATATGTGAAACCCCCGAAGCCTTCCTGCCATTCAAATTTAAATTTTGCCAAGTGTTCGGTTTTAATAAATTCTGTAGATGATTTTTTCACTTCCCTTACGATATCTGAAACGCAGCAGTTGGGTTTCATCCCGAAGAAAATGTGTATATGATCAGGCATTCCGTTTATGGCCAGCATTTTTTGTCCTTTATTTTCAATTATACCGGTGATATAACGGTATAAACGCTCTTCCCACTCCGGTGAAATCATCGCTTGCCTGTTTTTTGGTGAAAATACCACCTGGATATACATTCGGGTAAATGTTCCGGACATAAATTATGTTTGTTGATTCACCACAATAATAATTCAATTTTAATATCATGATCTTTTTATTTGAAATAAAATTTTTATCAACAGATCTTATTTTGTGCGACACCCTTCGGGGTCGTGAATTCATAAGCCGATTTTGAGTTATAAACGTTTGACTCCTTCGGAGTCGGAATTTTTTCCGGATTTATAATAGTAGGAATAAATTCTGAAGAGACTTTTTTACTTGTCTGAACAGTATGTACGCCTTTGGGATGTTGTCTCATTATTGCTCAATCAAATTTAAGGTTCTCAACCAATGACATTAACGGAACAGCGGCTGATATTGAAGCCGGGCAAATTGCAACAGAACTTCAGAAATAATTGCAAAAATCTGAAGGCTTGATATAACGTTTTCCCTTATTCAACCGGATATCCCTTGGCAACCCAATCCTGAATAAATCCTTCAGGAATATCAAGGACTTTTATTTTTTTGAATCCCATTTCCTGTAATGCTGTAAACGCGGGCCGTATGTTGGGGCAATTAGAATAGGAGCAGCAGCCACAGTAAATCACTATCTCCTTATTTTTATCAAAACCTGATACCGCTTTTTTTAAATCCGCAATTCCTTCGTCAGTATTTGTTGCGCCAATTTTTATCGCGGATTTGATGTTGTCCATTGGCCCCACGTTAAGTACAAGCGGAACAGCTTTGTCATTTTTCTGAATTTTTTCAGCGAGCGTTGCTGTTGGCATAACCTGCTCTTTTTTCCATGGCTCATTATTGTTCTGTGAGAATGAATTTCCGGACAGGATGAGCGCGATAACGGCTAGTATAATTCTCATATTGGTGTTTTTTGTAAGTGAAATTTGTTGTGCAGAGAATTGCTGTCAAATGCAATAATGATGCCAGTCATTATAGAAAGTTTAAGTGTGTTCTTAGTTTAGATGAGTCTGATACGAAGTACATTTTTCAGCTTTCTAAATAATAAAAACAAAATCATGCGCAAAGAATTTTTTTTCTCCTTTGTTAGTTTTTTACTTTTCTCTGTTGTTGTATATTATACTGTAAATAATAACAGAAACATCATAAGCGATAATTCATCAGCGGAATTAA
>CBIHPU010000095.1:0-9365 GCA_966211935.1 uncultured bacterium
GCTTGCCTGAAGAAGATCACGTTAATACTGTGCTGCTGCAGTTTGCGAAAAAATATAATGTAAAATATTTTGCCGCGAATAATAATTATTACCTGGAGAAAAAAGGTGCAAAGGCGCACGACGCATTATTGTGTATTAAAGATGGAGAACTGGTGGAAACTCCGGTTGGAAAGGGCAGGGGTTATCGCTTCGGTTATCCAAACGATGAATTTTATTTTAAGTCACCTCACGAAATGGTCGCGGCGTTTGCGGACCTGCCGGAAGCAATTGCGGAAACCCAAAACATCGTAGATAAAATTGAAAACTATAAGTTGGGTCGCGATGTATTATTGCCTAAGTTTCAGATACCGGATGAATTCATTGAACATCACAAAGAAGAAATTGAAGCTTCTCTCAACAGACTCAGCAGTTATAAAGAAGGAGAGTGGGCTAAGAAAAATTTTTCCGCTGAGCAGATCGCAGAAGCAAAAAAAGAGTTGTTGCCTATCGCAGAGCAGCACATTTATCTTGTTGCTCTTACCTACCAGGGTGCAAAAGAGCGTTACCCGGATCTAACACCTGAAATAAAAGAACGCATCGACTTTGAGCTCACCACCATTGAGCGAATGGGTTATCCGGGTTATTTCCTCATTGTATCTGACTTTACCACTGAAGCAAGAAGATTGAAAGTTTCTGTTGGACCGGGTCGTGGATCTGCTGCTGGTTCAGTAATCGCTTATTGTTTGAAAATTACAAATGTCGATCCGATTAAATACGGATTACTTTTCGAGCGTTTTCTGAATCCGGATCGTGTAAGTATGCCAGATATTGATATTGACTTTGACGATGAAGGAAGAGATTCTGTAATTAAATATGTCATCAACAAATATGGATCGAACCAGGTTGCGCAGATTATTACTTACGGAACAATGGGTGGAAAATCCGCTATCCGTGATTCCGGTCGGGTTTTGAATCTTCCGTTGCCGGATACAGATCGTCTTGCAAAAGCATTTCCGGATAATCTTGCTGCCACATTGAAAGGTGTGTTGGCAAAAGACGGTGTTGATCCGAAACTGAAAGAAGTTTTTCGCGCCGAACAATCTCAACAGGCGGAAATATTCAGAAAGATTGCCGCCGGCGACGATCTTCAGGCTGTTACTTTGAAACAGGCATATGAACTTGAAGGATGTGTACGCAATACCGGTATTCACGCTTGCGGTGGGATCATTACACCTGATGATATTACAAACTTTGTTCCGGTTGCAAAACCAAAAGACAACGATCTGCTTGTAACGCAATTCGACAACTCGGTAGCTGAGTCTGCAGGTTTGTTGAAGATGGATTTTCTCGGTCTGAAAACGCTTACCATCATTAAAGATTCTCTTCGTCTCATTAAACAACGACACGGAATTGATATTGATATCGACGCAATTTCATTTGAGGATAAAGAGACGTATGAATTATTTGCGAGAGGTGAGACAAATGGCCTGTTCCAGTTTGAAAGTGATGGAATGCAAAAATACCTGAAGGAACTGAAACCGGATAAGTTCACGGATCTTATTGCTATGAACGCGTTGTATCGTCCGGGACCGCTTGCTTACATTCCAAATTATATTCGCAGAAAACACGGTCAGGAAAAAATTGTATATGAGTTGGATGGAATGGAAGAATTCCTTTCTGAAACATATGGAATTACCGTGTACCAGGAGCAGGTGATGTTGTTATCGCAGAAGCTGGCCAATTTTACAAAAGGTGACGCCGACGTTTTGCGAAAAGCAATGGGTAAAAAGCAGAAGGATGTACTGGATAAAATGAAAAGCAAATTCCTTGAGGGCTGCGCAAAGAACGGACACGATACAAAGGTGTGCGAAAAAGTGTGGGCCGATTGGGAAGCGTTTGCTTCATACGCGTTTAATAAGTCGCACTCTACCTGTTACGCTTACCTGGCTTATCAGACAGGATATCTTAAGGCGCATTATCCTGCTGAATTTATGGCGGCCGTACTTACCCATAATATGAGCAACATTGAATCTGTTTCGTTTTTTATGGATGAATGCAGAAGATTGGTATAAAATGTTTGGGGTCCTGTTGTTAATTAATCAATCGCTACTTCCAGCTTAAATAAAAACGGCGAGATCCGTTTTGGAATGGCAGCGATTAAAGGAGTAGGTGAGAAAGCGGTAGAGAATATTGTGGAGGAAAGAGATACCAACGGGCCTTATTCTACAGTATTTGATCTTGCCAGTCGTTGTGATTTAAAAGCGATGAACAAACGCGTAATTGAAGGACTTGCTTCCGCAGGCGCGTTTGATAATTTGCCAGGCGTGCACAGAGCTATGTTTTTTGTGGCCGATGGTGATGGAACTAACTTGGCCGAGCGCATGTCAAAGTTTGGGTCAAGCGTTCAAACAGGAAGCGACAATAGTCAGGCTAGTTTGTTTGGTGATACTGAAGAACTCCAGGTGCAGGAACCTTCACTTCCAAAAGTTGAGCCGTGGGGTAAGCTGGATGAACTAAGAAAGGAAAAGGAAGTTGTTGGCGTCTATATTTCAGGTCATCCATTAGATACGTGGAAACTGGAATTGAATTTTCTTAAACCAAAATCACTTTCAGATTTGTCATCCGGACTTAAACCTTTGCTTGGAAACGAAGTTTCAGTTGCAGGAGTAATTACGTCCGTTCAACACAGAACTTCAAAAGCCGGGAAACCATTTGGAAGTTTCGTGCTTGAAGATTATAAAGGTTCGTTCGAGTTTGTGTTGTTTGGTGAGGATTATATTAAGTATAAAAATTATCTCGGACAGGAATTTGCGCTTCATATTCGGGGAAAAGTACAGACACGTTACAATCAGCCTGATAACTTTGAGTTCAAAATTCAGAGAATGCAATTGCTGAGCGAGATAAAGGATAGGGAATTTAAATCGATCAAATTAAAGATAGGAGTAAAATATCTTGACGCGGATCTGCTGGACAAAGTTGAATCATTGATAAAGATTTACGCTAATGGCAAATGCAGTCTCGAGGTTTTACTGGAAGATCCTCAGGAAAATATCAGTGTAAAAATGTTCTCTAAATCCATCAAAGTAAATCTTGATCCGGCCTTTCTCGACGAGTTGACAAGAATGAATAATGTGGAATTCGAATTGGGATAATTTTTCACGAGGTCTTAATTGAGTAGCAGTTCCTTTTCTTACGGAAAATCATACACTGTTTTTTGGTTTGATTGTTTATGATATTATGACCGGGGTCATGGCAACTTTTTTTATTGTCATTGATTGATAATCTCATTTATTAATCCACAATTAAATCAATCAAAAATGACACAGCTCGTTAGAAACCCATTGCGCAGTATGCGCCGTTCCAATTCGGTTAACCCACTTACACGTTTCCTGAGAGGAGAATTTCCTTTCGATATTGAAATGACGGAAACTGTTCCCGCATTAAACATCAAAGAAGAAAAAGACAGCTTTAAAGTTGAGCTTGCTGCTCCTGGCTTGAAGAAGGATGATTTTAATATTGATGTTGATGGAAATTTTGTGACCATCTCCAGCGAAAAAGAACAGAAGCGTGAAGAAAAAGAGGAAGAAGGTTATTCTGTAACGGAATACAACTACTCAAGTTTTTCGCGTTCGTTTACCCTTCCTGAAAATGCTGATACTGAAAAGATCTCCGCGAAATATACTGATGGAATTCTGAATCTTTCTGTTCCTAAAAAGCCAGAAGACAAGAATAACAGAAAACAAAAAATTAAAGTCGAGTAAAATGCCCTGGACAAAAAAGGATTATCCGGTTTCAATGAAAAATCTTCCTGCTGAGGTCAGGAACAAAGCTATTGAAATTGGTAATACATTGCTCGAAGAAACAAATATGGAGGAAGGAATTGCTATTGCTACGGCAATCAGCAGGGCAAAAGACTGGGCCGCTCACCACCATAAGCCAGTCACTTCCAAAAATAAATCTTCACGCACTGCCGATGTGAAAAAACACGGAGAGGATGTTTGGGTGACACCTTACACGGATGTCGAATGGGCCGTGAAAAAAGAGGGAAGAAAAAAGACCCTTAAAGTTACGCGCAGTAAAACCGAAGCGGTTAAGACTGCGAGACAATCTGCGGATAAAACAAAGGGTTCGCTCACCATTCAGAATAAAACGGGGCGGATGCAGAAACGCGAATCTTTTACTCCGCAGAAAAGAACACCTAACCGCTCCAAAGTAAAAAGAGGTTGAAATTTCAGCCTCTTTTTTTTGTAGAACATTTTATTTCAAATGTGCTGATAAAAGATCGCTCAACTGATCGCTGAAAATCAAATAAGTTTCATGTAGCCGCTCAAAAGATTTTTGCTCTAACTCATATTCTTTATTGTATCTATGTCGTGCGCTTGCCGAAAGAAGTTCCATCTGTGTGTTTAAATTTTCGAATATCAGGTTTTTATTTACTGACGGATGGATTGATGCGAGTAATTGCGTTAACTCGAAGCTGTTGTTTTTATGTTTGTTCTGTAGTTGCAGAATAGTTTTTTTGTTTTCTTTTTTAAAAGAGTTAACGATGGCAAGTGAGTAAACGAAATGATTGTTTAATAATTGATTCACCTGTGTTTCGTCTAGGTTACTTAGATATTGTTTTAAAAGAAGGGTTAGTCTTTTCTGGTTGGACGTCAGTTTTTTATTTGCTTCTTCAGTACCTGGCAATGCGTTTACGAGAGAGGTGATCAGATTTCTTGATTGTATTGCGTTATCTTCCCATATCCCCCGAAGCTTTAATCTTAATTCATACGTTTGAATTTTTTTATCTGTCTGCAGGTTTTTTTCCGGTGTTTTATTCGAATTGCCCGAATGTTGAGCAATCACCACTCCACTAATAATTATTATTCCTGCCATAGCGAAAAAGGACATAGAGTATTTTGAAGTGAACATCTGATTGAATTTAGGTTATATATTTATTTTCATTCTACCATTGCAGTACATTCCGCCTCGCATTCTCTGCAAACCTCCGCGCACATTCTGAAATAACTGTCGTCGTGCTTTGCGCATTCTTCTGCAGTTTGTTTACATAACTCTGCGCATTCCATTAGTAAAGCGGCAGGTTGTTCTTCTGCGGAGATTACTTCTTCACACACGGCTGCGCATGCAAGGCATAATCTTTCGCATTCTTCCAGACCTTCCATGTCTTCGCAATGTGCCGCGCAACTCTTGCAAGTCTCTGCGCATTCTCGGCAAATGTCAATGCATTCACCGGTTAATTCTATTTTGTCTTCCATTGATTGGAATGTTTGTACTTTATATAAACAAGACCCATACCCGCCAATGAGACTTGAATCATGGGTAAACCCTTCCACGTGTTGCTGTTAAAAGCTGTACAATCGTTAATTGCTACTCGTTATTATTTTCCATGACATTTATTTAATGGACCAGGAAAATAAATGTGCATTGTTTTTATAGAAATCAACTCGTCAGAAAAGGAGCACGGAAATCGTCAATGAAAATTTTCCTGAAAAAAGAATTTATTTTTCGCATGCTGTGGACGCAAGTGCTGTACTAAGCAATATCAGTTTTTTTTACAGTCTTATAGCTAGTTGGTTAGCTATTGTTCGCAGATGGCACGTTGTTTAATAATTCAAAGCAAACATAAAAACGAATTCGTCATGAAAAACAACGAGAAGAACAGAAACAATGATTCTGCGAATAAGAATAATCAGCAGAATAATAAGTCAAATGAAAACGTGAATAATCCAGAGCAAAAAAAATGGAAAAATCCAGATCCCACTAAGGAACCGGCAATAGATGAACCAATGGCTCAGGATCAAAACAAAAACCAGGAAAAGAATAAACAAAACAACGGTCAGCAAAATCAAAAGAATCAGCCGAACCAGGAGAATCAAAAAAGACAGGATCAGAAAGTGACTGGAGAAGAATCTCAGAAAGACAAGGATAAGAACAGGGAACTGGTTCCTGAAATTAACGCGGAAGAAGATGAAACCAACAAAAGAAAACAGGATCAGAAAAAAAGACAAGATAAAACTGAATCCGACGTTCCCAAAGAAGAAAGCGAAACCGTTGATATTACCGACGAAGAAGAGTAACAAAGCGGTTACATTACCCTAGCAAGCTTTTAATGCAGCGTTAAAAAAGGCAATTTTCATTGCCTTTTTTTATTATCCGGGTTTCGTCATTATTGATGTGGCATATTTTTTTTGAGAATTCATTTTCACAACCTGTTAAACCGATTAATCACCTAAAAATAAACTAATGGAAACCAAAGTTTCATCCACCAAAAGCTCAGGAACAAAAAGATCTTCAGCAAAATCAAGTCGCGCAAAAAATAAATCGCAGAATGACCAGTTAACAAAGCAGGAATCTGAAAATGAAAAAGATTGGATGATGGAGGATTTGAAGGGAGAGCAGTCTAATGAGAGCCAGGAATACATCAACGCGGAAATGGAAAATAAAAGATTTAATAAAAAACTCGGAATGAACGGAAGAGCATCTTCGGGCAAAGCAACAGTTAAAACATCTCGGATCAAGACAGAGAAAAATAACGGAAAAAAATTATCCAGGGATAAAAGTGGATCGAAAAGAAGTGATGTTGACCGCGAACGTGCGTTGGATGAAACAGAAAATTCGACCGCTTCACGAAGATCCAACGGCGAACGTTTAATGCGTAGTAAAAGCAGAACTACTTCTGAGAACGAATGGATAAAAGAAAGAAACGGCAGTCACAGACGATGGAGAAACAGAAGTACGAGATACAGAGTTTACAATCGTAATTACGAACGTGGTTTTAAAGACGGTTACAGGGCAGCGATGGAAGAACTAAGATCTAATTCTATTCCTAAGCGTCGTAAAACTGACGGAGAATTCAGATATAACGAACGTCGTAATGTGGCTGCAAAAAAGAGTTCCAATGGTCAGGTTAGAAATGAACGAATGAATGGTCACAACCACCAGGAATTTAATCGTTCAAATAGAGATGAAATGAATTTCCCCCCCGTTTCTCAATCGGTTCGCGAAAAAGCTGTTAATGCGGTGCGTGGTTCCAGAAAACGTTTAAGCGAGCGGATTCATTTTGAAGAACATCCTACAGGACGCTTTTTTATCGAACATTTTACAGGAGGCAGTACTCCGCATAATGAGCACCTGGAGAATATGCATTACCGCACAAAAATTGATTCTCTCATGCACAAAAGGGGACGCAAAGTAGTACACTAAAATTTTTTTAAAAAAAGCTGAGCAATTGCCCAGCTTTTTTTTATTTCTATAATTAAAAAACTTTTTCAGGCTCCTTAATTATTCCTTTTTCTTCTTCTTTTTTCTTTTGGGCTTCTTTTTCTGATTTCTTCAGATGCTCTTTTTTCTCAACGGGTTCCAGCTCATTTAGAAATTCTGTTACCTCACTGTCCGCATAGGGTCCGAACGCGTCAGACAACAAGCCACGAACGCCGTTGTGCGTTTCAAGTGCATAAAGGATTGAACTGTCAGCAGGATCACTTTCACCTTCAAACCTGTAAAAGTTTTTGATCTTCACATCGCGTGCTTCAAATGATTGTCCACTGGAAGCATGCAATTTTTTTTCCTTGATGGTGAAGTTTTCTTTATATCCGTCTGCCTGCAGTTTCTTCATCACATCTGCCATTGGAGACATATACTTTTTTAATTTTTCAGGATCTTCCACTTTCTCCGATTTTTAATTGTTACTAAATCTATAAATGCCGTTGCCGAGTATATTTTCGAAACGGGCTCCTCAGCGTTCCAATACAGTTGCGCACCAAAAAATTGAATTGATTCTTCTGCATTAGAAATTTTCGTAAACTTTTTACATCTGTATGTCCGGTTTCAATAATCGCTCTTTCAACTTCTTTAATACTAACTCCCCATTTTTCGGACCAGTACCAAAGGTCTGATCGATCAGCGGGATTTAATTTTCGTTTGTCCGGGGAAGAAATAATTGGTTTCATAAACGGAGGTTGTTGGTTATTTTCTGTCTGAAAAAATAATTCCCGTTCATTTCATAGTTGAATTGCCTGTCTTCCCCTTCCAAAGACTAGAATTCTTCTCACGCTGCACAAAAAAATTCTCATTTGTAAAGTTCGGATTAGAAATGCTTTGTTTAAATGATAATTATTAGCTGGCATTAATTTTTATTTGTAAAATATCACAATCAGGCATTATTGACTCTAACGGTTATAGTACTGATTGTACCGGAAAAGAGCGTCTGTGGGGGGCGCTCTTTTTATTTTCTTATGAAATTTGCAAAAGAAATTTCTTTTTGGTTTTCATTGTCAATAACTCTGTGGAGATATGTAATCACTCCTGATGTTATCCATGTTGCCTGATGATGGCAATTTTTTTTATCTCTTAAAAACAAAACTAATTAACTCACACTTAAAACAAATCTTTATGAGAAACAGAAATCAAGGAGGTAACAGGAATTACCGCGGAAGACAGAGTTCTTCATTAAATAATAGCCGTTATGAATACGATAATTACAACGGACGTGGAACTTCAGGACATGGATACGGTGATGAAGAAATTGATTACCGCGGATATAATGCGGAATATGGGGATGACAGAGAAGGTACGTACGATGAATATACAAACGAATACGATACCGGCAGGGAAACTGAAGGAAGTTACTATGGACAGCAGGAAAGAACTTCTGGTTATGGTGGTGGTCAGCGTGGAAGCGGTTATGGGCGTTCTGGACGCAGCAACCGAAACCAGGGTTATACTGGTTCTTATCGCGGTCAGGGTAGAGGTTATAATGAAATGGAGAGAGGTTCAAGCGGAATCAATGATGAAGGAGCTGGTTTTGAAGGTGAATATGGCGGACGTTATGACATTGATCGCAATGATTACAGCAGCGGTCAATACCACACGGGTGGTTCATACGGAGAAAATGCATACAACCAAAATGAATATGGTGGCGGCAGCCAACGGGGAATGCAAAGAGGAGTGAGTTCAGGAAGAGGAAGAAGCAGAAGAACTGAAGAACGTGAATTTGGCGGAACGAACGCTTATAATAGAAACGGTGGATCTTACGGTGGTTCACGTGGTACATATGGCAGCGGTTACCAGGGCCGTGGCTCTTATTCAACGAGTGGTATGAATGATACTTATTCAAACAAGTGGGACCAGCGCCACCCTTCGCAAAGAAATGAAGAGTACAGCGACAGATCTTCGCGCAACACGGGCAGTCCACGCGGCGGAATGTCGCGCAGAAGAAGCCGCCACTCATGGTAATCTGATTTCAATCATTAAAAAAATTCCCTTGCAGTAATGCGGGGGATTTTTTTTTATACTGATTGGTACGATATTTAAATTTCAAATCATGAAGAACGATTAATATGGAAAGAACTTTTTTTTATTCTGTGATCATGTATTTGATACAA
>CBIHPU010000096.1:0-9335 GCA_966211935.1 uncultured bacterium
GTTAAGCATTGTTAAACCCCTGACAGGAGGAAAACTTTGGTCATACTTTTGCGTTATTCACTTGTAAATAAACCAAACAACCACATGAAAAAGTTAGTATCCACTGTTGTTATTGCAATGCTGGGCGGAGGCTCGGCAATCTTACTGGACAGGGCCATTTCATCAGACAAAGCAGAAACTCACATTGTGCAACTGGGACAGCCCGCAAACGTTAAGCAGGTAAATTACACTTCGCCATTGCCTGACGGTACAGTTAGTTTTACCAAGGCGGCAGAATCTACTGTTAACTCTGTTGTGCATATAAAAACATTGAGCGAAGAGAGAATTCCGAACGATCCTTTTTACCAGTTTTTTTATGGTCAACGTCCTCCACAGATGCAGGCGGGCAGCGGATCGGGAGTTATTATCAGTGGCGATGGCTACATTGTAACGAACAATCACGTAATAGACCGTGCAGATAAAATTGAAGTTGTTTTAAATGACAAACGCTCCTATGTAGGTGAAGTGATAGGAAAAGATCCCACTACGGATCTGGCGTTGGTAAAAATCAACGCGAAAGATCTTCCTTCAATTTCCTATGGGAATTCCGATGGTGTGAAAATAGGAGAATGGGTTCTCGCAGTGGGCAATCCATTCAATCTTACTTCCACAGTAACAGCGGGAATTGTCAGCGCCAAGGGCCGCAACATCAACATTCTCGAGAATGATCCATCTCATGGAATGTTCCCGATAGAATCATTCATACAAACTGACGCGGCAGTGAATCCAGGTAACAGCGGAGGAGCCTTGGTAAATGCCGAAGGACAACTTGTCGGAATCAATGCCGCCATTGCATCCACTACTGGTTCGTTTGCAGGATATTCGTTTGCAATTCCAGTAAACATTGTAAAGAAAGTTGTAGCTGACCTTGTAGAATATGGAGCAGTGCAAAGAGCTTTTATTGGAGTAAGCATACGTGATATTGACGCATCCTTTGCAAATCAGAACGGATTGAAAACTCTGAATGGCGTTTATGTGAACGGACTAACTGATGGCGGCGCTGCTGAAGAAGCAGGTTTGAAAACAGGCGACGTGATTGTAAAGATCAACGAGAATAACGTACGGAATGTTGCGGAGCTGCAGGAGCAGATCGGAAAATATCGTCCGGCAGATAAAGTTGACGTTACAATAGAGCGAAATGGAAAACTGAGCCTTGTCAGTGTCGTTTTGAAAAACAAAGATGGCAATTTGGGAATGATAAAAAAGGAGGAAAAAGAAACTGTGAATACATCTGCCCTTGGCGCAGTTTTTGATGCTTTGGAGAAAGAAGATTGTAAAAAATTTAATATTACCGGAGGTCTGAAAATCAGCTCGCTTTCAGCGGGAAAACTTGCAGCCGCGGGAATAAGAGAAGGATTTATTATTACAGCGATTGATAACAAAAAAATTACTTCGGTTGATGAATTGAACCAGGTGCTGAAAAACAAAAACGGAGGAACGTTGATACAGGGAATTTATCCCAATTCACCGGGCAAAACGTTTTATTACGGGATCGGCTTATAAACATCAACAGGCGTGATTATGTTCATAAATTCATGCGCCGGTTGTAATGGTTTGCAGCTTAAACCGTTATAATTGTCGAAGCAGGAGTTTTTAATTTTGATATGAAGACAGGTTAACATACTTTTGCAAACTAAAAATTTAGAGAGGAGAACACTATTATGAGGCAGCTAAAGATCACCAAATCGATCACCAACCGCGAAAGCGCATCACTCGACAAATATCTTCAGGAGATAGGAAGGGAAGAGCTGATTACTGCGGAAGAAGAAGTTGCGTTGGCAAAGCGGATTAAAGAAGGAGATCAGGCGGCACTTGAGAAGCTGACCCGTGCAAACCTCCGTTTCGTTGTATCTGTTGCAAAGCAATACCAAAATCAGGGATTAAGTTTGCCTGACCTTATTAACGAAGGAAATCTTGGATTGATAAAGGCCGCGCGCCGCTTTGATGAGACCCGCGGATTTAAATTTATCTCCTACGCTGTATGGTGGATCCGTCAGAGCATCCTCCAGGCTTTAGCTGAGCAATCACGTATTGTGCGTCTACCGCTTAACCAGGTAGGATCATTAAACAAGATCAATAAAGCGTTCAGCAAGCTTGAGCAGGAATTTGAGCGTGAACCAAGTGCTGAAGAACTATCTGAAATTCTCGACCTGCCAATTGACAAAGTTGCGGATACCATGAAAGTAAGCGGACGTCACGTTTCAATGGACGCTCCATTTGCAAACGGAGAAGAAAGCACACTGCTGGATGTGTTGGTGAACGCAGATTCTCCACGCGCTGATAACGGATTGATGAACGAATCACTGAGCCGCGAAATTGACAGGGCACTGAGCACACTTACTGAGCGTGAGCGCGATGTTGTTAAATTATTTTTCGGAATTGGTGTAACACACGGTTTAACACTTGAAGAGATCGGAGCAAAATTCGATTTAACACGTGAGCGTGTAAGACAGATTAAAGAAAAAGCGATTCGCCGTTTGAGACACAGTTCAAGAAGCAAACTTCTTAAAGCATATTTAGGATAATTATTTTATAAATAATTTAAAAAAAAGACCGGGCGTTCCCGGTTTTTTTATTTTCTGACTGTTACTATATTAATTAATGTCCTTAATGTTATTTACATAAAAATTCAAAATTCCTATTAGAGAAATTCATAATTTAGCGCCTCCAAAACCGACTAAACAAAAAAGCGCATGGGAACTACGGCAAAATCTGAATTGAGCTATGAGTCGCAACTAAATGACTGGATAACACAGGAAAAGGCTGCACTCGAACTTATACACATAACAGGACGACTCTGGTTTGAAAAATCAATTGAACTTGTTTTATTCAGAAATCAACTGGTAGACAGAAGCGCGAGTGAGATCATGAATCTTCACCAGTATTCCAAAGAAGTAGTGAAGAAACCGATCAGTGTAATAGATACCGTTGCTCTCGCGAAAGAAATTTATGCGGCGGAAGTTGGCCCGTCGCGTCTTGATGTTGGAAAACTCAGCTACGAGTGGCTTAAGGAAAAAGAAAAACATAAATCAGCAGGAGACTTCATAAAAAAGAAACTTGGTGATTTTATCGGAAAGAATGATGTGATCAATCCGAAAGATGTTGTATTGTATGGTTTTGGACGTATCGGTCGTCTCGCGGCAAGAGAACTTATTGCGCAGGCTGTTAAGTGACAACAAATTCGCTTAAGAGCAATTGTTACAAGAGGTAACAGTGATGAAGAAATTATTAAGCGTGGTGATCTGTTGCGCAACGATTCTGTACACGGTCCGGTCCCCGGAACCGTGATTGAAGATCTTGAGAAAAAAGCGTTGATCATCAATGGCCACACTGTATACATGATACACGCCGACAAGCCTGAAGAAATTGATTATACCAAGTGGGGAATTGAAGATGCTTTGTTGATTGATAATACAGGAGCATGGCGTGATCGTGAAGGATTAAGCAGACACCTGAAAGCGAAAGGAGTTTCCAAAGTACTTCTGACTGCTCCTGGCAAAGGCGATATTCCTAACGTTGTTTACGGTGTGAACCACGAGAAAATTGATGTAAAAAAAGAAACTGTATTCTCAGCGGCATCATGTACAACTAACGCCATTATGCCTATTCTATATGTAATTGATAAGGAACTTGGTGTCGCGCGCGGACATATTGAAACTGTTCACTCTTATACAAACGACCAGAATCTGCTCGATAACTACCACAAGAAATATCGCCGTGGCCGTTCTGCAGCTTTGAACATGGTTATCACTGAAACAGGCGCGGAGAGCGCTTTGAAAAAAGTATTGCCTCAGCTTGCAGGAAAATTCACCGCTAACTCTGTTCGTGTACCAACTCCTGATGTATCACTCGCAATTCTGAATATTTCTATTAATAAAGAAGTAACGAAAGAAGACGTGAATGAGATCATCCGCAAATACGCGCTGGAAGGAAATCTTGTTGAACAGATCCAATACGCGTTCAGTAATGAATTGGTTTCAACTGACATTATCGGAAATCCATGTGCTTCTGTATTTGACAGCCAGGCGACCATTATAGGTCCTGACAAAAAAAATGTTGTACTGTATGTATGGTATGACAATGAATACGGATATACAAGACAGGTTTTGCGTTTCGCGAAGCAGTTGGCTGAAGTGAGAAGAATGATCTACTATTAATCAGCAATATTTCGTTAAGAGCGAATTTTTGATGGCCACGAGCCGGTATTAACACGTCAATAATTGTTAAGCACCCCGACAATAACATTGTTGGGGTGGTTTATTTTAGGCCTTCTTCGTAAATTTAAGAATGCGGAAATATGTTTTACGCTTCCTGCAATTCAATTTTGTTTTCTTCATACTTGTTGGGGTTGGAATGACCATTCTTAATGGTTGTGTGCTTTCAAAATATGTTTATTCAGAAAAAGAAATAAAGGAACACTACTCTAAAAAAGATTTTTCACCACGCTTCGCTACGGCGTCCTACAAAGGAAGATCAATTCATTATGCTCAAACTGGCGTTGACACAATGCCAACAATGCTTTTTATTCACGGCGGACCAGGCGCGTGGTATGGATGGATGGATTTCCTTGATGATGATTCACTACGAAGAAAGTTCAATCTTGTAGCAGTGGATCGACTCGGTTATGGAAAATCAGATTATGGTAAACCAGAACTTTCAACGCAGGAACAGGCGAACGCTATTAAAGAAGTGCTCGCTAAATTCCCTGCCGGTAAAAAAATCATCCTGGTTGGAAGATCTTATGGCGCTCCAATCGCGGCGCTAATTGCAAGGGACCTCGGAGAACGAATTGAAAGAATGATTCTCATATCACCCGTCGTTACACCTGACAAGGAAAAATTTTATTGGTTCTCATCATTGGGAAATTCAAAGATCATCAACTGGATGCTTCCAAAAATGTTTAACGTAGCGACAGCAGAAAAATACGGTCACGCGAAAGAAATGAAAAACATTATTGGCGAGTGGGAGAAGATTTCCTGCCCGTCCGTAATCATCAGCGGCGCGAAAGATTGGGTTGCTGACACAAGTAATTTTAAAATGACTGACACGCTCTTAAAAAATTCCTGCGATAAAAAAGTCTACTGGTTGCAGGACGCCGGACATTTCATCAGTTATGAAAAAAAGGATTTTGTAAAGGAAATTCTCATTGAATCGTCTGCTAAAAACGATAATTATTTTTCAGGAAAACTTGAATCTCCTCCCCCTGCAAAATAAATCAGCCGATCCGCTTCCCTAAAATTAAAAGATCTCTCTCAACCTCGTCCATCAAAGCAACTCGCGGCAGGTGGCCCCATTTTTCGTATCCACATTTGTAAAACAGATTAAGACTTGGCTCGTTGTGCCCGAAAATAAATCCAAGCAGCGTATGTACTTTAATTTGCTTCGCAATCTCTTCTGCTTTTTCAAGACAGATCTTTCCAATACCAAGACCGTGAAAATTACTATCGAGATAAATACTTATCTCCGCGGTTCCATTATAAGCTGGTCTTCCGTAAAATGAAGTAAAACTCATCCAGCCTGCATACTTTCCATGATCTTCAATGATCAGTAATGGACGAAAATCCGATTTATGTTCTTTGAACCACTTCAATTTGTCTTCAACAAGAACAGGTTCAAGGTCCGCAGTGACCATTCTGCCAGGAACAGTCGCGTTATAAGTTGCGACAATTGCCGCAAGATCTTCATCTTTCGCGTTTCTGAATTTTAATTTCAGATCCATAATTTTTCCCTGTTCGCTGGTATTATTTTTTTTTCTATTGCCTTATCGCGCATCAATTCAATGGCGCCTCTGCCCTTCTCCCCCAGATCAATACTGTATTCGTTCACATAAAGCTGAATATGCTTCTGCATAACGCTTTCACTCATCTCCTGCGCGTTTGCCCTTACAAAATCTTTACTCGCTTCAGGATTTCTGAAAGCGTATTGTACACTTTCCCGAATAAGTCGTTCAATTGTTTTTATCAATTTACTGTCAAAGTTTTTTTTCATCACAATGCCTCCTAACGGAATAGGTGAATGGATCAGTCCCTCCCAGAATTCGCCGAGATCAATTATTTTCTTCAAGCCACGTTCTGCGTAAGTAAACCTGTTTTCATGAATTATCAGTCCCGCGTCATATTCTCCAGACAGCACTTTATTTTCAATCTCAGAAAAAAGCACCTCTGTTTTATTTTGAGCAAGAGGGAAAGCGAGCGACAATAAAAAATTAGCGGTGGTATATTTTCCAGGAATAGCAATTTTGATCTTTCCGCTTTCAACTTCATTCCTGCTGATATTCCTTTTTGAAATAAGTAAAGGCCCGCAGTTAAAACCAAGCGCGGAACCTGACTGCAATAAAGTATATCGTTCTGTGAGGTACAAAAAGGCGTGATAACTCAACTTTGTAATATCAATTTCTGTGTTAAAAGCTTTTCTGTTCAGCGCTTCCACATCTTCCATTACAACTTTAAAATCCAGACCGCCCGTGTTGATACGTTTGTGCACCAACGCGTCGAAAATAAAACAATCATTGGGACAGGGGCTAAAACCAAGCGTCAATTTCATTTTAAACCCGGAATTAAATCAATTAAAAATTCGTTCAGATTTTTTATTGCGAGAGGAATCTGCCATTTGCTTTTATCGCGCTTCTCTACATAATTTGAAATACTTCTGAGCTGCAGGTAACTTACTTTTTCCATCCCGCAAAAATGCATTACCGCTGCTCCTTCCATAGATTCTACATCGGCACTGAATTTTTCCGATACTTTTTTTATACTGCCTTCACACCCATGAACTTTGTTTACAGAGATCCCAATTACACTTCGCAATCTTTTTAATTTGTCATTATAATAAATTTTGCCGGCAACGACTTTGTTTGATCCGAGTCCAATCTCATCCATTGACAAAAAAACATCATCATCTTCCGCCCCCAAATCCCCAAAATATTCTTCTTCCACTTTCACAACTTCACCAATCGATATATTTCTGTTGAAACTTCCGGCAATGCCGGCATTCAAAATAAGTTCAGGTTTAAGCAACTGAAATTTTTTTGTGAGAGAATAAGTTGTGTTGATCATTCCCGGTCCAGTGATGAGAACATTGACATTCTCTGATATGGGCAGCGCTTTTCCCGCAACATCTGAACGAATGCCATAATGATCCAGCAAGGGCTGAATTTCATGAGCAGTAGCAACAACCAGCAGCGTTTTCATCAGAATTACAAAGATACTATTTAGCTTAGGTTTTGCATCCTGCCGTCACTGCCAGATTTTGTATATTAGCGGGCTATTTAGCTGATATGATCTATATAACAAGAAGGGAGCGCTTTAATGCTGCTCACAAACTGGAGCGGCCGGACTGGAGCATAGAAAAAAACATTCAGGTTTTTGGAAAATGCGCCAACCCAAACTGGCATGGTCACAACTATGACCTTTTTGTTACAGTAAAGGGTGAAGTGGATCCCGAGACAGGTTTTGTTGTGAATTTAAAAACGCTGAGTGATATAATAAAAAGAGAAATTACCGAAAAGCTTGACCATAAAAACCTGAACATGGATGTTGAATTTATGAAGGGCATAATGGCAAGCACGGAAAATCTTGCGATCCAGGTATGGAAAATCCTTGATCCTCTCGTGAAAAATATCGGTGGCCAGTTACATTCGGTTAAAATTTACGAATCAGAAAACAACTTTGTTGAATATTTAGGTTGATCAAAAAATAAATTGTCTGGTAAACAATGAACGACGAGGAATACGACGAAATATTAAAAGGCTATAATAAGCTTGAAGTTTTTAATGAAAAATCATTGAAACCAATTACTGAAAGTTTTAAAACTATAATAGAAGGCATTGGTGAAAACAGCACTCGCGACGGACTTTTAAAAACTCCTGAACGCGCGGCAAAGGCAATGCAGTTTCTTACGCACGGATATGAAATAAATCCTGATGACATTATTAAAAGCGCCCTTTTTAAAGAAGATTACAGTCAGATGGTGATTGTGAAAGACATTGAAGTTTACAGTCTTTGCGAACATCATATACTTCCCTTTTTTGGCAAGGCGCACGTAGCCTATATTCCAAATGGAATAATAACAGGGTTGAGTAAAATTCCGCGCGTTGTTGACGCGTATTCACGCAGGCTCCAGGTGCAAGAGCGTTTAACCAACGAGATCCGCGATTGCATTCACAAAACATTGAATCCGCTTGGCGTTGCTGTTGTGATCGAGTGTACGCATTTATGCATGCAGATGCGCGGTGTTCAGAAACAGAATTCCACTACAACCACCTCAGCATTTACCGGTGAGTTCATGAAAGAAAAGACCAGGCAGGAATTTATCAGCCTGATAAGTTCGAGACTTAAATAAATTTTACTGTAGCTGCAATCACTTTTGTCGCTTTAGATCGCGACATATCTACCGCATTAATTGTTGAGCATAACCGGCATCACCAGCATCAACACATCTTCTGCGGGATTTGTTGTTTGTGCGGGAGTGATAATTCCAGCGCGGTTTGGAGCGCTCATTTCAATGTTGATCTCATCACTTTCAAGATTGCTCAACATTTCCACCATGAAACGGCTGTTGAAACCGATCTCCATATCTTCACCGACATAAGTGCATCCTAAACGCTCATGCGCCTCGTTGCTGAAATCTATGTCTTCTGCGTAAATATCAAGCGCGCTGCCTGCAATTTTAAAACGTACCTGGTGTGTTGCTTTATTGGAATAAATACTTACCCGTTTCAAAGCTCCGAGAAGAGCTGTTCTGTCAATTGTAAGTTTATTGGGATTCTGTTTTGGAATTACCGCTTCATAATTCGGATATTTTCCATCAATAAGACGACATATGATGAACGTGTTCAGAAAACTGAAAGTAGCGTTTGTTTTATTGTATTCAACCTTCACTACGTCATCAACTCCTGCCAAAAGATTCTTTAAAAGATTGAGTGGTTTTTTTGGAAGAATAAAGGATGCGGCGCTCTCACCTTTCGCGTCGGTTCGCTTGTAGCGAACAAGTTTGTGCGCGTCAGTTGCTACAAATAAACTTTCCGCATCTGAGAACTGTCAGAAAACTCCTGCCATAACAGGACGCAGATCATCATTACCTGTAGCGAAAATAGTTTTGTTAATGGCGTTGGTCAATACATCCGTTTTCAACGTCATGGAAGAGGCATTATCCAGTTTAGGAACGCGTGGAAACTCATCTCCGCTGAAACCTGTAAGCTTGAACTCTCCGTTATCAGTAGTGATCTTCACGCCATGGCGGGACGCATCTACTGAAAAAGAAACCGGTTGTTCAGGAAAGTTAGATAGCGTGTCGAT
>CBIHPU010000097.1:0-9299 GCA_966211935.1 uncultured bacterium
ATGGACGTGAAGAAAGTAAAGTACCCGCATCATGTTTCGGTGAGGGATGTTCCGTTCTTTTCATTGGCGGGGATTTATGAAGACTGGGTGGACAAGGAAACCGGCGAAATGGTGAGAAGTTTTTCTATTGTTACAACTGCAGCTAATGAAATGATGGAGAAGATCCATAATATTAAAAAGCGAATGCCTTTGATTTTGGAAAGAGAAGACATTGACAACTGGCTGGATGTGAATTTGCCGGAAGAAGAAATAAAAAAATTGCTGAAGCAATACCCATCAGAAAAAATGGAAGCTTACACAATTTCAAAACGTATTACGAGCAGAAGTGAAAATCCGAATGCACCGGAGACATTGGAACGGTTTGAGTATGCGGAGTTGAACTAAGCATTACTGCTTCGCTTCTTCCAACAGGGTCTGTGCAAAATTCATCAGTCTTCCCTCGAGCATTTTAAATTCATCGGATGCTGGATCAACCTCAACACCATCGCGAATCCATTTTATGAGCTTTCCGTTATTTATATAAAGCTTTTCAGCTGTTGCAGCGTTGCCCTCTGCTTTATTCACTGTTTTCTGCTCTGAAAAAATAAGTTTGCCATCTTTAAAATACCATTCAACAGTTCTGTCAGTTTCTGCTTCATGCTGTTCAATCTGCACAAGTTGCAGGTTACCGTCTTTCAGAAATAAAACTTTTGAAGCGGTGCTGTCACTGTATTTTTCAATCTTATTGAATGTTACAAGATTGCTTTTTATTTCAGCCGCAGCTTTTTCTATTTCAGCAACTGAAGTGGTTTGCGCAAATGAAAACGCCGCAAACAGAATTACTAACGCGGTAAAAACTGATTTTCTCATTGTTATTGATTTTAAGTTTTGTGAATTCATTTCTTTAGTCCTGGCTTAGGATAAGATCTTCCATTGTGTTCTGGTTGGCCTCTACATCAACATTTAATATTTTTTCAGGATAACCCTTAACGGTAACGGTCAACACGTTCAATCCTGCAACAAGTCCGCTGAATCTAAAATTTCCATTTGCATCTGTTGTCGCTTTAAGATCGCCACACTCTACAAGCGCGTTTGCAACCGGGTTTCCCTGAACATCACGTAATGTTCCCAGATAATTTCCTGTCAGATATTTATAAGGATTCACCATGATCTTAATAAAATCAATTGCGAATCCATCAGCGGCGCCTGTAGTTTTATCATCGATCTCAATCTTCACCTCAGCTTTTTTAAATTCATTCACTAAAGCCCGCGGAACTTTTACTGTGATCAGTTTACCAACGGGACCTGTCTGGTTTATTCCTTTCAGCAAACTGTTTAATGTAGTAAATGGTTTGCCGTTAATGGTCGCTTCAAATTTTGAACAGAAAACAGGCGACTGAAAATCATCCAGGAAAAACTGAATGGAAACCGCTTTTACTTTTGAAGTATCAAGTCTTTTTAATGGAATTGTAAAACCAAAAACTGTTGAAGGATTTTCTTTTTTCATTTCTTCAAACTCAGCGCTGTATCCATCGCCGCCGCAGGGAGCTCCTTCAGCTTTCATGGAAGACGGAAGCATGATCATGTCGTAACCTAAAATTTCTCCGGTATCCGGCTTCCACGGATAAGTGTGCGGTTGCGTTACGGTTCCTGAAAATGGATTGAACTGTTCCGGCCATCCAAAACCAAGATTATCAATGTCACCCTGGCGGATCATGAACTCACACTCCGGTGTTTTTTCCTTGAACACATAACGCGATTTCCAGTCTCCATTTGCAGGGTCATTCTGCGCGAAAGAAATTGCCGAGCAAAAAATGAAAAGATAAAAAATCTGTTTTTTCATATAGTAAATATAAGACCTAAATGTCACATTCAACGCATGCTTTTACGTTTGGTTTCGTTCAGCACCCTGTTAATGTAAACTTCGCTGGCAAGCAGACTGGCCTGTATTCTTTTTGCATAATGTATGGAATCGAGAATTTCCTTTTGCTTAGACTCCACTATATGCTTTTGCTTTTCTACAAGCAATTTCTGTTCCAATATTATTTTGTTTTTTCTTTTGTTTAGAATAAGGCTTCGCAGAATTACCGCGGCGAGCATCAGAACCACTATAAGTCCGCCGAGTGTAAACCAGAAAATTATCTGCTGTTTCCTTTTCTCTTCCGCGTTTTTCAACTCGGCTTTCTCCCGTTCCGCCTGCTGCACCGCCTGCTGCCTGTCAAAATCATATTGCATTTGCTGCTGCACGGTTTTTTTGGTGTTTTCTTCATTCACAGAGCTGTCGCGTGTAGCCACGTAAAGTTTGTAATAAAGATGCGCGTTTTTATAATCCTTTGTTGCGCTTGCAAGCTCGGACAGCGCATTATAACAGTCGGCTATTGTGGATTTATTCTGAATCTGAAGCGCAACCGGCAAAGTTCGCTGAAGATATTCGCTGGCCTTTCTGTATTCTCCAAGTTCTGTATAATAAACGCCTATTTTGGTCTGCACTTCCGCCATTCCGTTTTTATCGCCACCGCTAGTGTAAATTTCTTCAGCTTTCGTAAAATATTCTATTGCCTTTTTAATGTATTCTTTTGCGGTAGTGGTGCTGCCTGATTTCTGCGCCAGTTTGAACAGCTCATCATAAACAGCTCCAACGTTCATGTTCGCGGTAGCAACAATCCCGTTGCGGTTGGTCTTCTTTCCAAGCTCCATCGATTTTTCAAAATTCTCCAGCGCGGCGGAATAATCTTTTTTCATGAAGTGCACTGCTCCAATGTTCATGAAACATGAAGCCAATCCACCTTCATCATTATTGTCTTCTCTAATTTTTTTAGAGCGCAGATAATAATTCAGAGCCTCGTCCAGGTTGTTCTGGTTACGATAAATTTCTCCAATATTGTTCAGCGCTATTGCAATACCTTGATTGTCTCTCTGTTCTTCATAGATCTGCAAAGCCTTCAGATAGTATTGCTGCGCGGCGGGGAAATTACCGATCAGCTTGTAAACAACGCCAATATTAGCGGCGCTGACTGCAATATCATGTTTGTTCTTAAGCGATTCGCGAATTTTCAAAGCGGCCTGCAGGTCAGTGAGAGCCTTCATGTAATCACCCTGGTTTTTATACACATTTCCCCTTGCGTTCAGCGCCCATGAAATCCCTTTCAGGTAATTAAGTTTTTTAGACAGCAGCAAAGTGGAATCGGCGTAGGAAAGGGATATTTTGTAATCGCCTTTAAACATATAATCCCAGCATATTGCATTAAGGGTCATTGCCCTGTTCGTGTCTTCTTTTGTTTGAGAGGAAAGTGTTTTTAAAAGAGAATCGAGACCGCCCGCGTGGAGATGAGACAGGAAACAAAAGTAGGGGAGAAAAAAGTATAGCAGAAGTCTGCTGTATTTATTTTTCATATGCCAAAAGTACGCAATTGGCTGGTTTTACTTTAGAATTGCATTGTGCATTAACATTACTGAAATCAAAAACTGCTGATGGCACAAGCTTTTAGCTTTATTAATTATAATGAAATTGCAATTCACTCTCTTGTCCGTTGTTATGCTACTCACTTTTTCGTGTAAAAAATACCCGGAGGGTCCGGCCATTTCAATTCGCTCCACTGAATCGAGGGTTGCTAACACCTGGAAGGCGGAGCAGGTAACAGTTAATGGAAATGACGCGACTTCCGCGTATACCAATATTGCTTATACTGAGATCTATGAGAGAGATGGAAAATACAGTTATCACTCTTCCGCCGGCAATGGAAGTGGCACCTGGGATTTCCAGCAAAATAAAAAGCAGATAAAGCGGCAGGGCGTAAGCGGCCAGCCGAGCGTTGTTTTGACAATACTGAAATTGAAAGAGAAGTCATTTTGGTATACCTATTCTTATGGAGGGGACAATTATGTGTTTCACCTTATACCGAAATAAATCTTCATACACCTTTTTTCATTTATCTTCGCTGCACTATAGAGATGCGCGTTATAAAAATTTTTTCTTTTTTTCTGTTATTGTTTTTCCTGACTCCGGAATTTTCAGTTGGCAACGACACATTGGTATTCGTAAAGAAGAAAAAAAGCCATAAAGAGTTTCGGCTTCCGCTAAACACTTATCCGGTTTACATAAAACCGCTGGGAGCGAAAAAAATGCAGTGTATCATTCAGAGCACTACAGATTCTTCTTTTTTGGTTCGTGTTTATCACAGCAACAAAAGCCTGAGAAAGAAAGAAAAAGCGGCAACTGACAGTTTATGGAACAGCCAGGCGAATGACACAAGCGCTGAAGGAAATCTTAAACTTGTTACGCTGACAGACAGCATCCTCAAATCAATGGAATACAAAGAAATAAGGAAAGTGAAAATATCCTCCATAAAATATCTGAAGATCTATAACGGACATAGAAAGGAAATGAAAAAATTTGTGACAGTTAACGAAGCCATCATGACCATTTCTGTATTGGTATTGCCTTTTTTTGTACTCGCTATTCTTATAGCGCCGGCTTTTGTTTATGTTCTGTTTTTCACTCTTGTTTTAATGACAGTTAGCGGAATAATTTCGCTGTTTACAAGCTTTAAAAAACTTGACCTTAAAAAAAACTGGAAAATAAAAAGGTAGATCAGGATCGTAATTTCTCGTATACGACTCCCGCGTGCAAGGCAAATACTTTTTCTCCGATAAACTTCATACCGCATTTTTCCAGCACACGAATTGAACCCACATTCAGTTTCATGGCGCGGGCAACAATTCTTTTTAAACCCAGTTTATGAAAACCATAATGCAAACAGGCTTCAGCCGCTTCTGTTGCATATCCTTTGTTCCAGTTCCTTTTAAAAAAACGGTAACCCAGGTCCGTTTCATTGTCCTCGAGTTTCAATCCGCACCAGCCTAATGTTTCCCCGGTTTCTTTAAGAACAACTATCCATCTTCCATAACCCATTTCATCATATGCATTTATCCGCTCCCTGAAAAAAGTTTTTGTTTCCTCCAGTGAATTAAATGGTTTATCTCCCGTATACATTACTACCTCCGGGTCGGCGTTGAGCGCGAGCATAACACGCGCATCACTCAAATGCATCTCCCTTAAAGCTAAACGTTCCGTTTCAATGTGCGGAGTTTTTCTCAGGCCATTTCTGGCAGGATTGAATTTCTCCATTAGCGGATAAGCAACATTTCCAATTTTCAAATACCCGCAATTATTCATTCCGTTCTTTTCAAGAATGTGCTGTGACACTGAATTTCCGGGAACAAATGATGCAACAATCCGATGCAATCCTAATTCACTAAAACCATAATTTATGCAGGCTGCAGTTGTTTCAGTCGCAAATCCTTTGTTCCAATATTGCGGCATGAAACGATAACCCAAATCAACATGACCATACTCCGGCTTGTACTTTAAACCGCACCAGCCTATCACTTCACCCTTGCTTTTTTCAGTCACGGCCCAGCGACCAAATCCATACCGTTCATATAAAAGCCGGTGATCGCGAATATAATTCTCAGCATCTTCCATCGTCCATGAAAGCGGATTTAAAACGTAACGCAAAACTTCTTTGTTACTGTTTAATTGCTGCAGCGCCAACGCGTCCGATAATCTGAATTCACGAATAGTTAGAGATGGCGTTTCGAGAATGCGCATGGCTTATTATAAAAATTTAAGGATAACTTTTTCAATCTGTTCCGGCTCAACAGGCTTGATAAGCACAAAGGAATTGTGAATACCTTCACTTTGTTTTTCAGCTTCAGCAATGGAACTACCGGTTGTAAAAATAATGGCAGCGTCGCTGAACTTGCGGATTTTTCCCGCGGCGTCAAATCCGTTCGTATTGTCACGCAAATGAACATCCATTACAATTATATCAGGATTTAATTCCCTGCTCTTCTCAACAGCAACGTCAGCATTACTCACAATTGCTATCACTTCGAATCCCTGGCGCTGCAAATACAGCGAGTATGTTTTGGCAACCAGCAATTCATCTTCCGCAATCAGTATTCTTTTCAAATTTTCGGGGGATTGAAAATCTAAATAACGAAAAATTACAGGAAATCCATAAAGAATCTGAAAGCATTTTGCTAAATCCACATCTTTCTGAAAAGCCCTTGTTCATTAACAAAAGAGCATAAATACATTCTGACGGATATATTATCTTTACATTTTATATTTTGACCGATGATGGATTACACAATTTCAGGAATACAACAGGTTGGTATCGGAGTGCCGAATGTAAAACAGGCATTTAACTGGTACAGAAATTATTTTGGAATGGATATTCCGGTTTTTGAAGAAGCGGCAGAAGCAAACCTTATGCTGCCATATACAGGAGGAAAGCCGCATCAGCGCCACGCTATTCTTGCCATCAACATGCGCGGAGGCGGAGGATTTGAAATCTGGCAATACACAAGTCGTACACCTCAGCCACCGGCGTTCAAACCGGAAGCAGGTGACATCGGAACTTTTATCTGCAAAATGAAAGCCGATAACGTACGCGAAACGTACAGGGCAATGAAAGGCGCGGGAGTTAAATTACTAGGGGATGTGCAAAAAGATCCTGCTGGAAAAGATCACTTTTATCTTGAGGATCCTTACGGAAATATTTTTGAAGTTGTTGAATTCGACAACTGGTTTGGAAAAGGAACAAGATTTACCGGCGGGCCGTGCGGCGTAGTGATCGGTGTTTCAGATATAGAGCGTTCAAAAAAATTCTATGCTGAAATTCTCGGTTACGACACAGTGATCTATGACACGGAAGATAATTTTGATGATATGAAAAATCTTCCGGGAGGAAAAAATAAATTCAGAAGAGTTTTATTGGGACACAGTAAGGCGAGAGAAGGAAGTTTTTCACGCCTGCTGGGAAAAAGCGTGATCGAGCTTATCCAGGTAAAAGATAAAAGTCCGCGCAAAATTTTTGCAGACCGTTTCTGGGGAGATCTTGGTTACATTCATTTATGCTTCGATATAAAAAACATGCAGGCATTAAAAAAGAAATGCGATGCGTTCGGGGCACCTTTTACTGTTGACAGCGGAAGCAGTTTTGATATGGGCGAGGCCGCGGGACACTTTACTTATATTGAAGATCCTGATGGAACGCTGATAGAATTTGTGGAAACATTTAAAATTCCCATTCTTAAAAAGCTGAACTGGTATCTCGATCTGCGTAAGCGAAATCCTAAAAGCGCGTTGCCCGACTGGATGCTTAAGAGTATGAGTTTGGGACGAGTTACGGGAGATCTTCCCGCTTAATGAAAGACGCTCATGGATTAACGCGTTTTAAAATTGCAAACGGATTTCTATTCTCTTCGGTAATTAAATTTTAATTCCTCCGTTCAGGATTAAGGTTTTTAATTTAATTTAAATCAAAGTTTAGCTTCATGTTCAGATATTGCTTTATCCTTTTACTCGGTTTTTCAGGTGTGTTGAGAGCAACATATACACCCGAGTTTAAAGCAATACTCGATCAGGCTCAAAATGCAGCGTACAAAAGAAATCTTTCAAAAGCTTCAATCCTTTTACAGAAAAGTAATCCCAAAACAGAAGCGGATTCCGGGCTCTATCTTTACCTCAAAGGATTTATTTATTATTGCGCGGAAAAAGCGGACTCTGCAATTCCTTGCTATGAAAGAGCTCTAACATTGCTCATAAAAACTCAAAATTTTCAGGAAGCCGCTACAGCATATAATGATCTCGGAAATGAATACATGTCGCAGGGGAAGCAGTTAAAGGCTGTTGAGGCATTTCAGTCAGCAATAAAGCTGTTTGACACTTACAGCGACAAAACGCGTTCCGCGGGTCCTTTGCACAACATTGGAAGGATCCACAAATTACAGGGGGATCTGGCGAGAGCGGAAGACTATACACGGCGCGCCATAAGCAAAAACATATCAGGTGGTAACAACAGATGGCTCGTAAAAAATTACAACCAAATGGCCGGGATCTTTTCTCAAAAGGGTCCGCGTGATTCTGCACTAAAATATTGCGACCTGGAACTGCAGGTAGCGCGCAAAATGCAAAACAAGCTTGAAATAGCCGCAGCAATGCAGTCGTTTGGTGTCTGCTATGGAATGCTTAACGAATTGAAACCCGCGCGCAAATATTTTGATTCTGCACTTGTGATCCGCCTGCAGGTAAATGATTCTGTTGAGATACTAAACAGCTACGGGGCGCTCGGGGAACTGGCCATGATTGAGAATGATCTTTCATCTGCAAAAAAATACCTTGCCAACGCGCTTCAGATCTCTCGGAAAATAAAAAACATTGGGAATATTCTGAGTTGCGCTGAGATTCTTTTTGAAATAGCCGCAAAAGAAAAAAATTACAAAGGCATGTACGAGTATTACAGGATGCAACGCACTTTGGACGACAGTCTTCACAATCAACGTCTCTCCAAACAGCTTCTTGAAAAAGAATATCAATTCAATTTCGAAAAAAAAGAAGCGGAGCTGAAAGCTGAAAACGAAAAAAAATTTATTCGCGCTGAGGAAGAAAAAAAGAAACAGCGAATGATCCTTTTGTTTGTAGGGTTAGGATTACTTGCGATGCTGGTGTTCGCGGTAATATTATATGGAAGGTTAAAGCTGATCAGAAAACAAAACAAGCTGATTGAGACGCAGAAAAAACTGGTGGAAGAAAAACAAAAACAAACCGAATTGCAGAAGGATGTTATTGTTGCAAAACAAAAGGAAATTGTTGATTCGATACGTTATGCGCAGCGAATACAGAACGCGTTAATTGCCAGCGATGTTTATATTGCACGCGTATTAAAGGAGTTAAACGATCCGGGAAGAAGAAGAAAGAAATAAAATTGTCATTCAGAGAGAACATACGCATCTTAAAAACGCTGACGCCAAAAAAGCTGATCAATGCGCTGAAAGTTAAACGTTCGTATTCCAGATCACTTCGTACTGGAAATTCACATCACAACGGCCTGCCGATAAGTATTTCATTTGAACCGACCACTTCCTGCAATCTGCGTTGTCCTGAATGTCCGAGCGGACTGAGAAGTTTTACAAGGCCAACAGGAATGCTGGATGAACAGTTTTTCCGGCGAACAATTGATGAGCTTGCAGATCATCTGATCTACCTCACATTTTATTTCCAGGGTGAGCCTTATCTGAATCCAAAATTTTTAGATATGGCTTCTTACGCGGTGAAGAAAAAAATTTATACTGCCACCAGCACCAACGCGCATTTCATAAATGATGAATCAGCCAAAAAAACTATTGAGAGCGGATTGCATCGCCTTATTATTTCCATTGACGGGTCCACACAGGACACGTATGAGCAGTACAGGGTTGGAGGACAATTGCAGAAAGTAATTGAGGGAACGAAAAAAATTATTGAGTGGAAA
>CBIHPU010000098.1:0-9287 GCA_966211935.1 uncultured bacterium
GACCTGAATTCATCCCCGGCCTTGTACAGGCTCTCGCCGCGCTTGATCCGAAATTTAATGTTTCGGTCTATTACAGAAATTTCGAGCGTAATTACCAGAACCTGGTTGCAAACGCCATTGCTGAAAATACTTTACCTGCAAATGAAAATGGATTGTATTTTGGTTTCGAAGCAAAGCTTCCTTCCAATTTCACTTACTCTTCATTCTTTGATTATTATAAATTCCCCTGGCTGAAATTTCAGGCAAATGCTCCGTCCACGGGTTATGATTTCTTCGCGCAGCTTAATTGGACACCTTCCAAAAAAACCGACATGTATTTCCGTTACCGGAACCGCACCAAAGAAGTAAACTCCCAAATAGAAAATCAGTTCGATTATCTCATTCCCTATCAGCAGCAGAACTTCCGTTATAACGTTTCCTTCAATGTTATTCCTTCATTAAAACTGAGAACGAGAATTGAAGGAGTTTACATTCAGCAAGAAGGAAAAAAAGACGAACACGGTTTTGTTTTCTTCCAGGATATCGCGTGGAAAAAACTAGGATGGCCTGTAACACTTACCGCACGTTACGCTTTATTTGAAACTGATTCCTACACAAGCCGACTGTACACATATGAAAACGATGTGATCTATTCGTTTTCAATTCCTGCATTGTATAATAAAGGTCAGCGTGCGTACATCATGATCAATTACGACTTAAACAAGAAAGTTGAATTGTGGCTACGGGTAGCTCAAACATTTTACACGAATCAACCAGTACAAAACGCGGGTGATAATCTTACAGAAATAAAAGCTCCGACAAAAACGGAGATAAAGGTTCAATTAAGAATAAAACTTTGATCGTTATGCAAGACATTACTTTCTATAAAAAAGAAATTAAAACAGAAACAGGTTTGTTAAGGAAAGAAGAGCTGGAAAAACTATTTTCAAACCTCGCAAAGCTTAAAGGCGATCATTTAAAAGTTGACAAGGCGAGTTACGATTTTAAAGGAAAACCCAATTTCAAATCTTCTTTTTACGGAAACTTTCAATTGGAATATACAGGTAACTCAATTACTATGAAACACCAGGGAATGGTTAAATCCATCACTATTCTTCTTATGGCAATTGCAATTGCAGCACAGGTTATCATTATTTATTTTACAGGGGGCTTTGATGACCTTCCGTTTCTACCTGGCGGTTTTGCGGCGTTTGAAGTATTATTTTTTAGTTTAATGTTTTTTCTAAATGCCCGCGTTGCAGTAAAAAAGAACATGACTGCAATTGACGAAGCGCTTCAATCGATCGAAACTAAAGAGAAGTCGGGAGAAATCGCTTTTTCGTGATCAGTTAAAATTTGCCAACCGCAGGTTACACTATTCATAGTCGCGGAATAAATTGAAAAATCAACACTATGAAAACGTTTCTAAAAATTGCGGTCCTGATCGCAGGCCTTGTAATTGGCCTCACCGCTTGTGAGAATGAAGAAAAACAAAATCTTCTCTCAGACATCGAAAAAACCAGAAGTGAATTTCTTGCTGTAGATAGTTCACTCACCGGCTTGCAGCAAATAATCCAACAACGTAAAGATTCTTTGCTGCAAATATCTTCGAATGATTCAAAACAAAAAGTTGCAATCGATTCTTTAATTGAAACGGGTGAAGATGATGTAGTTGAACTGAATGAAATTGCAGACAAACATAAAGTCAACAGCAAACAGCTCGACTCACTGAAAGATAATATCGGGAATAACGTAATTGAAATTTCAGAAGCGAAAGCGAAATGGGAAAACTTAAAAGCAGAACACGTTACGGCAAAAGATTATGCCGATAAGTCTTCAATAGCTCTGCTAATGCTGATCATGGCAGAAAAGAAAGATTCTGTTCCCTCTCAGCGGTAATTTTACGAACGGCTTAACAAAAAATCAGAGCAATTCTTTCGTAAAGGTGACAACGAATAACATTGTTCTTGGCGCACTCTTCTTAAAACCGTAACTTTAAGGTCCTGAAAAACCAGGGCCTTTTTTATGCTTACAATCGACACCCATACGCACATCATCCCGGAAAACATTCCTGACTTTGCAAAAAAGTTTGGTTATGGAGAATTCATTCAGCTTGATCACCACATGAAAGGAAAAGCATGGATGATGCAGGGAGGAAAAAAATTCAGACAGATCGATGAGAATTGCTGGAACCCGGAGGTTCGTCTTGAAGAAATGAAAGCGCACCAGGCTGACGCGCAGGTGATCTGCACCATACCTGTAATGTTTTCTTACTGGGCAAAACCTGAACACACATTGGAGGTTTCAAAATTTCTGAACGATCATATTACTGAGATATGCGAACGACATCCAAAAAAATTTATTGGACTCGCCACAGTTCCAATGCAGGATACAAAACTTGCCATAAAAGAACTTGAGCGCGCCATGAAAAACGGTTTCAGGGGAGTACAGATCGGGAGTAACATCAACAATAAAAATTTAAATGAACCTGAGATCGTAGAATTTTTTGAAGCCGCGCAGCAAATGAACGCCGCGATTTTAATTCATCCCTGGCAAATGATGGGACAGGATGTAATGGGTAAATACTGGTTGCCCTGGCTGGTTGGAATGCCGGCAGAAATTTCGCGCGCAATTTGTTCGATGATCTTTGGTGGCGTATTTGAAAAACTACCAAAATTAAAAGTCGCGTTCGCGCATGGAGGCGGATCTTTTCTACCAACATTAGGAAGGATCATTCATGGATGGGAATGCAGACCAGATCTTGTTGCAATCGATAATCCGCATAATCCGAAAAAATATCTTGGAAAATTCTGGGTGGACTCACACACCTGTGATCATAAAATGCTGCAATATGTAATTGATATGGTTGGAGCCGATAAAATAATGCAGGGATCTGATTATCCATTTCCTTTGGGAGAAGCCGTGCCGGGAGAACTTGTACGAACAGCGCCCATTTCTGAAAAGGAGAAAGCAACTATACTTGGTCACTCAGCATTAGAATGGCTGGGGATGCAGGCAGATTTTTTCAATGAAGGAAATTCATCCAAAAGCACAGGAAAGAAAATATAAGAGTTACTATTATGGAAAAGCAGAATACAAAATATTTTTCGTACGATGAATTGAAAAAACTTCAATCGCTGGAAGGAAAAACTCTTACTGACGTTATTTATTTTGTATGGATAAACCGCATCAACCAGGCGAATCCTTTTGTTTTTGTAGATAAGCTCCAGTTAAAATTCAGCGACGGAACATTTGTAACATTCAGCGCAGGAGAAGAAAGTGACGCGCTTCAATTTGTGGAGGATTTTGATCCGGCTGCAGAAGCGTTGCGACTGGATAAAGAATTTCAAGGAAGAATAATATTGAAGCCGCACAACAGCAGTAAGGATAAATTCTGGAATGATGTTGTGGGACAGGTAATAGAAGCCGTTCAGCTTTCGAGTGAGGGAGATACTTATCTTGCAGACGCAATTGTCCTGAACTTTGGAACGGAAAAAAGATTGATCGGTATCAGTCCTGAAGAAGGGATCCTGATCGATTTTTTTGAAGAGTAAGATCATTACCTTTGACGCGGAAGTAAAATTTAAGCTTCTATTTTTTTATGAAGATCCTTACCGCTCAGCAAACCAAAGAAGCCGATGAGGCTACAATAAAAAATGAACCTGTCAGTTCCATCGACCTGATGGAGCGCGCGGCCAGAGCATGCACTACGCATCTGCTTGAGCTAATTAAAGAAACTACACAACACATTCACATTGTTTGCGGAAAAGGAAACAACGGCGGAGACGGCCTGGCAATTGCAAGATTACTAAATGATACGTTCATTGCTCAGTCAATAAAAAAAAACATCTCTGTTTACATTGTTGAGTACACAGATAAAGAAAGCGAAGACTTTTCTATTAATAAAAAGCGTTTGGCGGAAGATGCAAAGAATGTTGCATTATACTCTATTTCTGATGCAGATCTTCTAAAAGAAAAATTGAATACGGACAGAAATGCTTCAATAATAGTTGACGCTATTTTTGGCAACGGATTGAATAAAGAAGTAACGGATGTTGCAGCTGCAGCGATTGAAAAAATAAATCAAAGCGGAATACCAGTCATATCAATTGATCTGCCCAGCGGACTTTTTCCAGACGGACCTACAAAAGGAAAGAACAAAGCAATTGTCCGCGCGTCGTTGATCATTACTTTCAACCATCCCAAACTTGCATTTATGTTTGCCGAGAACGCGGCATGGAGCAGTGATTTCATTGTTGTAGATATAGGCCTGGACAAAAACTTTATTCAAAAAACTGACGCCTCTCATTATTACACAGAGAAAAAAGATATCAGTCCTATTCTTCTTCACAGAAGAAAATTTTCACATAAAGGGGAGTTTGGGCATGCTTTACTCATTGCGGGATCGAAAGGAAAAACCGGAGCGGCAGTAATGTCTGCAAAAGCATGCTTAAGAAGTGGTGCGGGATTACTCACCGCACACGTTCCTTCCTGCAGCGTGGACATTATGCAAACTGTGCTACCGGAAGCAATGGTAAGCGTTGATGAGAACAACGATCACATAGAAACTTTACCTGTAACAGGAAATTTTTCTGCTGTGGGTATTGGTCCCGGACTGGGAACGGACGCGCAAACAGGAAGCGTTTTAAAACTGCTGATACAGAATTTTGATGGTCCGATGGTAATTGACGCAGACGCGCTTAATTTACTTTCAGAAAATAAAACCTGGCTGGCGTTTCTGAAGCCACACACCATACTTACACCTCACCCAAAAGAATTTGATCGTCTTGCAGGCGCGCATACTTCAGATTTTGACAGGCTTCAAACGGCGCAGGAGCTGGCAACAAAACACACCATAATCATTATTCTTAAGGGGGCGCATACTGCAATTGTAACACCTTCGCGAAAAGTGTATTTCAATTCAACAGGAAATCCCGCTATGGCTAAAGGCGGAAGTGGTGATGTTTTAACCGGAATACTCACTGGTTTACTTGCTCGTGGTTATAGTCCGTTCAACGCTTCAATGCTGGGAGTTTATCTTCACGGATTAGCCGGCGATCTTGCAACTGCGAAATATGGTGAGGAAAGTTTACTTGCGACAGAAATTACAGACAGCTTACCTCAAGCTTTCGCGGATCTTCAGAAAAAATAAAGTTGCCGGAGAGAATTTTTTCCGGCAACCTTAAAAATAAATCCGCAGGTATCATGCAGCCGGTCTTCCTCTGATCACACGCATCAATACAGCTACCAAAGCGATAACCAAAAGGATGTGAATAAGGTTTCCCGCGCTGTAAGCGAAAAAACCGATGGCCCACGCAATAACCAAAATTACTGCTATGGCATAAAGTAAATTGTCCATTTTAGAAAAAATTAATTTGTTTCTTACTTAGCGTAGGATTAAAATGATTATGCCAGAGCATAGTTAAAACGCCCATTGATATCTACTGTATGATGAAGATCAGTTTTAATTTTTGGGAGGAACATCCTCTTTGATTACATCCGTATTTGATTTTACTACGATGTGTTTTTCTTCCACCCACATTGCAAATTTATTGGGGCGAATATGTTTTCCTCTTACTTTAAGTGATGCCTGCGCGTACTCGGCGCCAATGTACATTATTATAGAAGAATAATAAAACCATAATAAAATTATAATTACAGACGAAGCTGACCCATATGCTGTAACGGTTAGATTTTCCGTCAGAATATAACCGATGATCATTTTACCAATATAAAATAATATCGCTGTAAAGAACGCGCTGCCCGCAACATCCCTTGTCGACATACGCGCGTCGGGAAGAATTCTGAATATCGCGATCAAAAGAACAAAGATGATCACAAAGATGAGCACCTGATTTAAAAAATAGTAAAACTCCAATGGAATGTCAGGGAAAAAAAAGCGGATCTTGTCGATTGCAATTCCAAGAACAGCGCTGGCAACAAGCGAAAGCACCAGCAGTATTCCTAAAGAAACAACAACAGTAAATGAGATCAGTCGACTGATCACAACTTTAGCTATTCCTTTTTTAGGATTAATACGAAGTCCCCATATATGATTGATGGAGTTCTGAATTTCTCCGAACATTCCTGTTGAACTGAAAATGAGCGTGGCTATTCCTAATACACGGGTCCAGTTTGAAGCGTGATCAAGTGTAAAATTCTGCAGAACTGCATCAATTTGCTTAACTGCGGACTCGCCAACAAATCCCTGGAGTATTTTAAAAAATTCAACCCTGGCAAATTCAGAAGTATAAAACAATCCTGAAATCCAGAATATGATCATCAGCATGGGAACGAGTGAAAACACGGCATAGTAAGCCAGCGCCGCGGCGAGTTTAAAAATATTGTCCTTCACACTTTCTGAGGCGGTAAGTTTAATCGCCTTCCAGAAAATCGTCAATCTATGCCTTAGATCGAATTTGTTTTTTTTCCGCATCGCAATAGTTTTAAAAAAAAAGAACGGATCAGATCCGTTCCTTTTTAATGCGGTGTCTAAAAATTAATCCTGCTTTTGAAGATCACGAAGCCTTTTCACTTTGTCATGTCCTTCCTGAATCTTGTCCTTCTGCTGCGTAACAACAGAGATCACCTGCGAATCAAGCTCATTTTGCTTGTCAAGAACTTCCCTGTAAGCTTTAAGCGCAACATCTTCTCCAAATTCGCATGAAGAAAGAATAGCTTTCCTGTCATGCGCAGTAATAGCGGATTTAATATCCATCCATACACGATACAGTTTACCAGATAAAAGCGTACTGTCCTTTGGAGATTTTGCATCTGAAGGCAGCATGTTCTCAAGTTCCCTGGCGAAACGGTTGCTCTGCTCGCTGAATTCAGTAAACATCATTTTCAGATCAGAATCTTTTGTTTCACTTGCCGCTGTTTTATATCCCTCGAATCGGTCGTTAATAATAAACATAAGGTCCTGGGTAACGTCAATTTTTTTTTAGTTTAAATTTTTAATTGTTATGTATTTAATTTTAGTAATGATTATTAGTCAACAGGAAACAAAACAAAATATATACCATCAACATGACTCGTGTTTGTATGCATACTTATATCCGTCATGTCTACGAAAAATATATTACGGTATGAATGACCACTCTGTGCGCAGGTCAATCACCACTTACACGGTGAACATTTCCTCAGTCGCTTAAAAAACTGGTACAGTATTTTACACGATCATTACGCTTAAATTCCAATCTCATGCAAACGTTTAACGATAATCAGCCAGGTTCACCCGTTGCATCACCCGCAACAGGAATAGCCAAACCTTTACCTAAAGTGAAACCAATGCTGGCCAAAAGAATTGATCATCCATTCGATCATCCAGACTGGATCTATGAACTAAAACACGAAGGTTGCCGGGCATTGGCAGCGATTCATGAATCATATGTGCAACTCTATAGCAGAAACTTCATTTCATTCACAGCCAACTATCCGTTAATAGTTGAAGAATTGAAAACAATGGAACAGTCAGTAGTATTTGACGGGGAGATTGTTGTAGAAAAAAGAAAGGGTGAATTTGGGGAAGAGCAAGTACAAAGTGAGGCGCGTTTTCATATTTTCGATATTATTCATTTAAACGGGTATAACTTGTTTGAAGTTCCTTTGATAAGGCGAAAAGAAATACTGAAAAGCTTATTGGAAAATTACAATCTTAAACATATTGTTTATACTGAACATGTGCGAAAAAACGGAACGGAATTGTTCGAAGAAGCGATAAACAAAAAATTAGAGGGAATAGTGGCTCGCAATGCCTTTAGTCCATACAGAATAGACAGGCGCACCAGAGACTGGCTTAAAATCAAAGTACTTAAGAGTCAGGCAATGGTGATAGCAGGAATTACAGTGAATTCGAAGGGAAAAAGTTTTTTCGATTCGCTGCAACTTGGAATTATTGAAAATGAGACACTGAAATACGCTGGAATATGTGAAAACGGATTTACAGAAAAATCACGCGAAAAAATATACAACGCGTTGTTGCCGCATTTCATTAATAAATGTCCATTCAACAGTATCCCGAAACAAAAAGACACGGTGCAGTGGGTTAAACCGAAACTTACGGCGAATATTCTGTTTGACGAATGGACAAACGAACACACTTTGCGTTACGCGGTTTTTTCTGATTTACGCGAAAATTAATTGTGTTTACAAAATCAGGAAGCGCGTTTCTTTTCTTTCAAACTCGCTTCAAGCGCGGATAGCAGATCTTCGGTCTTTTTGTGTACTACTCTCAATTTGCGCGGCGGTTTCCTGCCTTTTGCTTTAGCTTTGATCACATCAAGTAATCTTGCAGTATAAGTATCCTTGTAAGCGCTGATGTCAAACTTCTCCGTCAGCTGATCAATCAGCTTGTTTGCCATTGCAAGTTCCTTACTCTTCGCTTTTGATGAATCAGGCAAACTCAAACCTTCCATATCGCGGATCTCCTCTTCGAAACGAATCCTGTTCAATACAATTGCTTTGTCAAAAGGCTTTAATATTGCCAGGATTTCCTTGTTTCTCAAAACAAAACTTGCTACGCCAACTTTTTTTGAGTGTGCTAGAGCATCACGCAGCAAAGCGTAAGCGCGGGCGCCGGATTTATCAGGCGCCAGATAATAAGGCGCTTCGTAATATATACTGTCTATCTCTTCTTCATTTACAAAGTTGATAATGTCGATCGTTTTAGTTTTTACCGCATCAGCAGACTTAAAGTCCTCTGGCTCCAGCACTACGTAATCGGAATTATATTTATAACCCTTTACAATGTTTTTGTAATCGACTTCCCTCCCAGTTTTTTCATTTACGCGTTTGAACCTGATGTTTGAATGATCGTGCCTGTCAAGCATGTCAAGGTCTAATCCACTGTCCTGTGTAGCAGAATATAATTTTACCGGAATATTTACAAGGCCAAAACTGATGGCTCCAGACCAGATAGCGTGCGGCATGGTTAAACTTTTAAATTTTTATTTCTTATAGAGGCCATTCTGTATTTGATAACGTAATGCCTGGATAAGATGGCGATCCAACAAATAACAAAGGCGAGCTGAACAACAAAATCAACTATGTAAACTGTGAGAGGCAACTGGTCGTGGCGATAATAATAATAACCATCCATATACAAACAACCAACCGCAGTCATAATAGCCCTAATCGTAACCGGCCACGAATATTTTCTGAGATAATAGCTCAGCAGCAGACAAAATGAAACAGCGAGCACGTATACGCCGGTTGTTCGCAACATCCAGGAGTCTGATTCAATTCCGGTTATCGTAAGATAGCTGCTCAGATGCAGCAACGGCCAAAGCGCTATGATCAGCAGATAA
>CBIHPU010000099.1:0-9286 GCA_966211935.1 uncultured bacterium
AGCATTATAATTAATTGTGTTTTTCAGGTGAATTGTGCCGGCCACAGATCCGCTGCCCCACATGGCTGTTGAACCCCCATATTGAAGCTGCACATCGTCCGTAAGATATGCCGACAGAATGGAAAGATCGGTTTCTCCCAACATTGGATTACGGATACTCAAACCGTTCCAGGTAACAGCGGTCTGAGCCGCATTTCCGCCACGAATGGAAGTCGTTGCAATTGAAGAAGGACCGTATGATTTGATAAAAATTCCATTCTCATTCTGCAGCAGCTGACCGATATTTCCGGAACTACCTCCATGCATCCGAAAAGTATCTATACTTCTGCTATTTTGAGTAACAGAAAAGTCATTGAGTCGTGGCGATACCACAACTTCATTTAAACGCAAGGTATCCGACTGACAAAGATTTACAAATGGAGATAACATCAGCGCGAAGAGCGCATATGCAAAAAGAATAAAGTTATTTATGCCAGTAACAGTCATATTTTCCCTGCCTTTAACCCGAAGACAATTAAATTATAAAATGCAAGGCAGGTCTTCTGACTCTTCTGCGGTTCCGGAGCCTTCCCATCAGCATTTACTGACAGTGGCGAAGACTTCCGGAACTTTATTCTGCAGATTTACAGCAGCGGGTACTGTCGCCGATTTACACAGCGTTCCCATTTTAATCTTATTCCATAAGGAATAAAAGAACCATTGCAGCTACAAAGGTATAAAGTTTTCATTAGTTAAGGCATGAAGTATTCAACGCCTAATTAACAGATGACTTTTCCTGATTTACCATTTTATAATGCAGCTCATTTTTTTTATAAAGTATCTAACGAAAAGAATCATCATATTTCTTTTGATCTGCTCTTGCGATGTTAAAATACATTGTCAGACCTCGATCTATTATTCTTTTCCGGACTCTGCGGCAAGCTGGAATTATCAATTCACAATGAATTGCCTTAACGGAACAATTTCAGACGAAACGTATAGTTACATTCTTGATCAGGACACAATTATCAATGCAATTGTTTACCACAAACTGATCGTTCCAAATATCCTGTCCAATTCAAGCGGCACATGCAATTCACACGCCGCCGGTTATCTGGGAGCAGTACGTGAAAACACAACAGCCAAAAAAATATATTTTATACCACCAGGCACTTCTATAGAAGAACTACTTTACGATTTTAACCTGCAGGCCGGGGACACGATCAAAGGATATCTTCCTGCATCAACTCCTTCCCTACTAACTGTTCAAAGTGTCGATTCTGTTTTAGCCGGAACAACTTACAGAAAACGATGGAAAACAAATTCCTGCTATTTTGCAGACATTATAGAAGGAATTGGCTCAACATATGGTCTCATTGAAAAAATACCGTGGTGCGAAACAGATATGGCTCATTACTCGCTTCTCTGCTGTAAACAAAATGATAGTGCGCTATATCCAATCTCCGGTTCAGACTGCAATTTGATAACAAATTATTATAACGCAGGCAATAAACAACAAGAGGTTATCGTCATTTCTCCAAATCCTGCAGGTGGAATCATTAACATTAAAACGAAGGGAAAAATTTTAGAGTCGGTAGTTATTTTCGATCTCGCGGGAAGAATAGTCCTTGCCAAAAAAAATCATTCTACAACTTATAACATTGATATGCCGTCAGGATTTTATCTGCTCGAACTTATTGTTGAAGGTTCAGTAATTAAAAGATCAGTCATTATAAAATAAAAATTATTCCGTTAATGTTCATGCAAGAAATCTGGACAATAGGTCATTCCACCCACACGTTAGAAGATTTTGTAGAAATGTTGGAGTCACACCGCATCAATCATGTTGCTGATGTCAGGCTGTTCCCTTCCTCTAAACGTTATCCCCATTTCTCAAAAGAAAATCTGGAAAAATCTTTACTGGAAAAGGGGATAAGATATACGCATTTTAAGGAGCTTGGCGGAAGAAGAAAACCAAAACCAGATTCTAAAAACAAATTATGGAAAAACGAATCATTCCGCGGTTATGCCGACTACATGGAATCTGAGGATTTTCTAAATGCAGTAAAAGATCTTGAAGCAATAGCAAAAAAAAACAGAGTTGCACTGATGTGTGCGGAAGCCGTCTGGTGGAGCTGTCATCGCTCACTTATTTCCGATCATTTGAAAGCGAGAGGATGGACAGTATGGCACATTATGAATAAAGACAAGGTGCAGGAACATCCCTTTACGAAACCTGCAAGAATCCATAAGGGAAAGTTAAGCTATAGCGAACCCGACCTGTTCAGCGATTAGTTCAAATAAAAAACATTATCCAATCACTCCGCAGCTTTTACAACCTGGTGTTGTTTTTGGTGAGTCTTGCGCGCATATTTCATCGCATTCGGTATATAAGCCTTAATAGCTTTTATTCGCGAATCACTGCTCGGATGCGTACTTAGAAATTCAGGTGGCGCGGCTCCACCCATCTCTTTCATTCTTTCCCAAAAAGGCACCGCGATGTTGGGATCATAATCCGCCATTGCAAGATAGATCAATCCAAGTTTATCAGCTTCAGTCTCGTGTTTTCTACTGTAAGGAAGTAGAAATCCAACAACCGCGCCAACACCATAAGCCTGATTAAAGATCTGTCGCGTTTCATCAGGTTTCTTTGACAAAGCAACGTCCAAAGCGAGTCCTCCCAACTGCACAGCAATCTGCTGACTCATTCGTTCGTTTCCGTGACGTGCAACAGCGTGTGCAATTTCATGCGACATAACGGTGGCAATGCCGGCCTCGTCTTTGCAAACCGGCAGGATACCTGTATAAAAAACAATTTTCCCGCCGGGCATACACCACGCATTCACTTCATTACTTTTTACCAGCTTGAACTCCCAGTTAAAATCCTTCACCCGGTCCTCAAGTTTATTTTCTTTTAGAAAAGTCATGACAGCTGCAGACAGACGCTGACCTACACGCTGAATCATCGCATCGTTCGGCGTACCAGATTCGATCTCATGGGATTTTAGAAACTCTGAATATTGCTGGTTACTCATTGCAAGAATATCAGATTCAGGAAAAAAACTGAACTGCTTGCGTCCGATTATTGGTACGGTTGAACAAGCTGTAAACAATACCAAAAGACCTATATTAAAAGTATTGGCAAATCCAGGAATTTTCATGCACAGTTTTTTATTGTGATGCAGCTAAGATAATTTAATGAAGCTCCTGAATCTATGAATTACGTTGTTACCAACATGATCTCAATCAGTCAGGTATGGGTGAATACTTTCGCACTGAATGAAAATATTTATCAGGAAACGAAAAGTTATTTTACTCAGAATAAACCGCGCCCACAAGATCGCGCAGATTATAACAGCTCGCCATCACTTCACCATACGCGCCAGCGGTTCTGATCACCATCAGATCTCCTCTTTTAGTTTCAGGAAGATCAACCGCTTTACCAAAACAATCTGAGGATTCACAAATAGGACCAACTATATCATAACGTTTGGTGTCAAGCGTTGATCGTTTATAGCTTATCGCCGAAAGATTTTCTATTTTGTGATATGCCTGGTAAAGGGCAGGACGAATAAGTTCTGTCATCCCCGCGTCAAGAATTGCGAAGTTGGTATTGATACCCGGTTTAATATATAACACGCGGCTTATTAAATTACCACATTGTCCTATTATAGCGCGACCCAATTCAAAATGAATTTCGGGTCGCCCTTTCTTCTCAAGAAACTCGTCAAACAATTTAAAGAATGAAGCAAAATCAGGAATGGCATCTTTATCCGGCTCTTTATAATTGATCCCCAAACCTCCGCCTACATTAATATGATCAAGCATAAATCCTTTTTGTGTGTACCAGGTGTAAAGCTCATTTACGCGACGGCAAAGATTGCGGAAAGGAGTCAGGTCTGTGATCTGCGAGCCGATATGAAAGTGCAGGCCGGAAAGCCAGAGATTGGGCAGAGATTCTATTTTTTCAACCACCTCCGGAAATTCATGAAAACTGATTCCAAATTTATTCTCTTCCAGACCTGTTGTAATATACTTATGCGTGTGCGCTTCAACATTCGGATTAATGCGGATTGCGATGTTCACCCTACGGTTCATTTTCTTCGCGAATTCATTGATCACTTCCAGTTCCTGGACGCTTTCGCAATTAAAACAAAAAATATTTTTTTCCAAAGCATACCGAATTTCATCATCACTCTTTCCCACACCAGCAAACACAATTTTGTCAGGTGAGAATCCACACTCAACCGAACGCTTCACTTCATTCCCGCTCACACAGTCAGCGCCCAACCCCGCGTCTATGATATGTTTCACCAATTGTGGATTGGAATTGGCCTTCATTGCATAATGTACGTGAAAATTATAACGCGATGATTCTTTTGTGAGCGCAGATAAAGTTCTTTTGAGCAGATCAACATCGTAATAGTAAAACGGAGTTTTATGGCCAGATAATTTTTTTATTAATTCAGAAGAGAACATGAGTTAGTTTGGAAAGTTGAAAGTTTGGAAAGTTTGGAAAGTTGAAAGTTTAGTAGTTGAATAATCCTTTGTTAAGGGCCTGCAAAGCATCTTTCTTTCTGCCTGCATTTACAAGAATGGAAATATTATTCGGACTTCCGCCATAACTGATCATGCGAATCGGAATATTTTTCATCGCCTCAAAAACTTTCAGTGCATATCCTTCTTTTTCCGCACCAAAATCTCCAACAATGCAAATAATTGTCTGATCCTTATCAATGGTCGTTGTAGAAAATTCATTCAATTCAGAAATAATTGCATCAAGATTTTTCGAGTTGTCAATTGTTAGCGAAACAGCAACCTCAGATGTTGTGATCATGTCGATCGGCGTTTTATATCGCTCAAAAATCTCAAATACTTTTCTCAGGAAACCGTAAGCAAGAAGCATTCGTCCGCTCTTTATTGTGATCGCAGTGATTCCATCCTTAGCCGCAACTGCTTTGATCCCGCCTCCTGAAGTTTTGGACGTGATCCATGTTCCCTTTGCCTGCGGCTGCATTGTATTCAGTAACGCAACAGGCACCTGTCTTTTCTGGGCAGGCAGAATACACGTCGGGTGAAGAATCTTTGCGCCGAAATATGCAAGCTCTGCAGCCTCATCAAAACTCAGTTCATGAATAGGATGGGTTTTGTCTACTATACGCGGATCATTATTGTGCATGCCATCAATATCTGTCCAGATCTGAACTTCCGGAGCGCGAATTGCAGCTCCAAGCAAAGAAGCGGTGTAATCACTTCCTCCACGTTTCAGATTGTCTATTTCGCCAAAAGCGTTGCGACAAATATAACCTTGAGTTATGTAGAGTTTGCTTTTCTTTTTTGCAAGTTCTTTTTTTACATGCTCCTCAATAAAATCCAGATCCGGTTCTTCATTGGCATCAATCCGCATAAAATTTAGCGCAGGCAATAAAACATTTTCCACTCCAATTTCATCCAGGTAATAATGAAACATCGCAGTCGAAAGTAATTCGCCCTGGGCAAGAATGGCCCTTTCCTCATTGGCTGTAAACATATCCGTTGTAAAAGCGCAGAGATAATCAAAATGATATTTAATCAGTTCAAGACCCTTTTCCCTGAACTTTTCGCTTTTGTACAACTTTGAAATTTCTCCTTTGTATTTTTCTTCCAGCTTATCGATCAGCGTGTTTGCCCTGGCAGCATCTTTCTCATACAAAGCATTGGCAATTTCAACAAGGGAATTGGTTGTCCCACTCATGGCAGACAAAACAACAATCTTAGGTTCATCATTAACCACAAGGTTGACCAACGCGTGCATTCGCTCCGCAGATCCCACACTTGTTCCTCCGAATTTCAGGACTTTCATAATTTTTTATTGACCGGCAAATATAGAATAAAAGAGCTTGTTTTTTGACAGATTTTTGAACAACTTTACTGTATGAAGCTGCAACGGATAACGATAATTTTTACCCTGGCGCTGATGACGATTTTTTCAGCCGGCAGCTTTATCGTTTTTAAAATATTGAAACTCCAGATCCATTCGGAAATGCGTGAAATGATCAGAAACGGGAATTCTGGAAAGAAAACTTTGACGATAATTGTTAACCAGAACAATGAAAGAAATCTGACCTGGCTCGAAGATGACGAATTTATTTATAACGGAGAATTTTACGATGTCGTTTCCTTTAAAGTGAGTGGATCAACCACCGAACTTTTAGTTGTGAATGACGGAAAAGAAAAAAAACTCTTTGAAGGCATCGCTGTATTTCAGAAAGGTGATGAAAATGGAAATGCCGCTGCAACATTAACTCAGCTTGGAAAACTGCTCACATTAAAATACATGGGTGAAGAAAAATTAAATCCCTCACCAGAATTTAAATTGCTGTTAACAGAATTCATCTCCGAAGATCTGTTAGATGTTCCTTCAGTTTTCATTGGCAGTGCTTCTCCTCCACCCGATCTCCTCACATCTTAATTTTTCCGCGCATGTTTAAAACGGCGCCTGAACCGGCTGGAAATATTCCTCCGGTTAATCCGAATTATTAAAAATTTATTTACCAGGAGAATGAAAACTACGCGATTCATTTTTGCATGGCTTCTTTTGTCATGCACAACAATATTTTCGCAAACGGTAAACGTTTACGATAAAACAACTCGGGTTGGGATTCCGGGAGTAAGGATATACTCGAACAACCCACAGCTCATCACATCAACCGATAACAAAGGAAGCGCGAACATTTCAGCTTTCTCGCAGGCAGACAGCGTTTTCTTTATTTATACCGGATATAAAACAGAAGTTTTTACGTTCACTCAATTACAAGAAAACAATTTCAAAGTAGAACTAACGGAAAGCAATATTTCGCTAACTGAAGTTGTTGTGTCTGCAAGTCGCTGGGAAGATCAGCAGACAGAAATTCCTTACAAGGTGGAAAAAATAAACCTAAAGGAAGCTGCTTTTCAGAATACGCAGACATCTGCCGATTTGTTGGGTAGCGGAGGATTTGCATACATACAAAAGAGCCAGCTTGCAGGAGGTTCGCCAATGCTGAGAGGATTTGCGACCAACAGAGTAATGCTGGTTGTAGATGGCGTGCGGATGAACAATGCTATCTTCCGATCCGGAAATTTACAGAATGTAATTTCCATCGACGCTTCTTCGCTTGAAAGTACGGAGATCCTTTTTGGTCCCGGCGCGGTGATGTATGGAAGTGACGCCATTGGCGGTGTGATGGATTTCCATACGCTGAAACCAAAGTTTACTGACAGCTCACGTAATATGACTGTAAATGGAAACGCGTATGTTCGCTATTCTTCCGCCAATAATGAAAAAACCGGGCACATTGATTTAAACATCGGATTGAAAAAACTCGCGTTCGCAACAGGTATCACTTATTCTGATTTTGAAGATTTGCGTTCTGGTTCTATTGGCAATAACTATTATTTGCGGCCTACTTACGTAAAAACCATCAACGGGGTCGATACTCAATTAGTGAACAATGATCCGACGTTGCAAATCGGTTCTGCTTACAACCAACTTAATTTATTACAAAAGATCCGCTACAGTCCGAATAAACACTGGAATATTGAATACGGATTTTATTATTCCACAACTTCAAATGCAGGAAGATATGACAGACTTATTCTTGACGCGAACAACAATGGAACGCTGGATTATGCCGAATGGTATTACGGCCCGCAGAAATGGATGATGAACAGAGTTGCGGTAACACATACGAAATCAACTGTGCTTTACGACAACATCCGCTTTACCGCGGGACTGCAGAATTACGAAGAAAGTCGTCACGACAGAAAATTCAATAATACAAAGATCAGGCACCAGGTGGAAACAGTTGATGCACTTTCACTTAATTTAGATTTAGACAGACGTATAAACGAAAAATTCACTTTGTTTTATGGAACAGAGTACATTCATAATACTGTTGGATCTGCTGCAGAAAGAGTAAATATAGAAAGCGGGGAAGTTCAGAAAATTGCTTCGCGTTATCCGGATGGTTCAACATGGCAGACAATAGGAGTGTATTCAAATATGAAATATAAAGTTGATAAGGATTTCATTCTGAATGCGGGATTGCGTTACAGTTACTTTAATATTCATGCGGAATTTGATACAACACTTTTTCCTTTGCCATTTACAACAGCAAATAATAAAAATGGTTCACTTAATGGCAGCGTTGGAGTTGTGATAATGCCGGATACAAACTTCCAGATCTATTTAAATGCTTCAACTGGATTCAGGTCGCCAAACATAGATGATATTGGAAAAGTGTTTGAGTCAAGCCCAGGAGCTGTTGTGGTTCCGAATGCCAACCTGAAACCTGAATATGCCTACAGTGGAGAAATTGGTTTTGCAAAATCTTTTGGCAATACATTTAAAATGGAACTGAACAGTTATTACACTCACCTTGATAACGCGCTTGACAGAAGGAACTATACATTTAACGGACAAGACAGCATCTGGTATGAAGGAGAGTTAAGCAGAGTTGAAGCGGTGCAGAATGTAGCGAAAGCTTTTGTTTATGGCTTTCAGGCGGTAGCGGATCTGTATTTTGGAAAGGGCTTTGCTTTATCCGGTAAACTAACCTGGCAAAAAGGAAAAGAACAAAGTGAGGACAGTTTGATTTATTATCCATTGCGTCATGTACCACCAATGTTCGGAAGTACGCACCTCACTTATCGTCGTAAATTCCTGAAGCTGGATCTTTACGCCAACTATAAAGCGAAGATGGATTTTGAAGATCTTGCATTAACAGAACGTGCAGATCCTGCGCCCTATGCAAAAAACGAAAACGGACTCCCTCATGTTCCGGCCTGGTGCACGATCAATTTTAAAATAGGATTATACTTCAATAAATATTTTTCATTCAATGCGGGAATTGAAAATATTACAGACCAATTGTATCGTCCTTACGCTTCAGGAATTACAGCGCCAGGAAGAAATTTCATTGTGAGTTTGAGGTATAAGTTGTAGTAATTTTACTATTACATGGAGAATGTTTCCTGATGTGTGAAGCGTTTTAGATTGGTTTCGTTTCACTTGAAATGCGTTTGATATAAAAACCAAACCCCCGCCGGAGCTACAGGCAGGGGTTCAGAAACCAAAACTAAACTATGAGCACATCAATCAATCAACCAAGCTGGTCGGTAGTTCCGCCAAAAACTACCGGGCCGGCCTTTTTTAACCAAGACAAAAACCAATCGTCAAAACTTAACCTTAACATTGCATTATATTCAACTTACTCACCAACTAACTAAACAATCAACCAAAAAACAAATATTATTCTTCCTCCATTTCTTCTTCTTTTGTCGTGGT
>CBIHPU010000100.1:0-9219 GCA_966211935.1 uncultured bacterium
GTTAGCCTGAGCAGGCACGTTGAAGGTTCGTTGGATCGTGAAGAAGAAGATTTTTACCTCGACGTTTCCTCACCCGGCGCCGAAGAGCCGTTTAAAGTGAAGGAACAGTTCGAAAAAAATAAGGGCCGTAAGGTAAAGATCACTACAACCGAAGGAAAAGAGCATACCGGTATTCTGCAGGGCCTGCAGCAGAACAACGTTTTGATTGATACAACGGAGAAAAAAACTAAGCTGGAAGGCAAAGGAAAAATATTGGTAACAGAACAATTAACCCTTGAGCTGGACAAGGTAAAAGAAGCCAGAGTAATTCTATCATTTAAATAACAAATAAAATGGAAGGTGTAAATTTAATTGAATCATTCGCGGAGTTTAAGGATACCAAAAACATTGACCGCGTTACACTGATGAGTATTATCGAAGATGTGTTCCGCAGCATGCTGATCAAACGCTTTGGTACCGACAAAAATTTTGATATCATCGTTAACCCTGAAAAAGGAGATATCGAGATTTGGAAGAACCGTCAGATTGTAGATGATGATTTCGCGGAAGATTCATTCGATTTTGATATTAATAAACATATCTCGCTTACCGATGCAAAGAAAATAGAGCCGGATTTTGAGATTGGTGAGGATGTTTCCGAACCGCTTCGTCTCGAAGATTTCGGTCGTCGTGCTGTTCTTGCTATCCGCCAGAATCTTGTTCAGAAAATTCTTGAACTTGAAAAGAACGAGATCTACAACAAATACAAGGAAAAAGTTGGGGATGTTATTACAGCTGAAGTTTACCAGGTATGGAAAAAAGAATTCTTATTGCTCGATGATGATGGCAACGAACTGATCCTTCCAAAAGGTGAAACAATTCCAACTGACTTCTTCAAAAAAGGCGATAACGTAAAAGCGGTTGTGTTGAAAGTGGAAATGAAAAACAACTCGCCGGTAATTATTTTGTCGCGTACTTCTCCTGTGTTCCTCGAGCGTTTGTTCGAACTGGAAGTGCCTGAGATCTTTGACGGACTCATCACCATTAAGAAAATTGTGCGTGAGCCGGGTGAGCGCGCTAAAGTTGCGGTTGAAAGTTACGATGACAGAATTGATCCTGTTGGAGCCTGCGTGGGGATGAAAGGTTCACGTATCCACGGAATTGTACGTGAGTTGAAAAATGAAAATATTGATGTGATCAATTTCACGGCGAATCCTCAGCTGTTCATTCAGCGTGCGTTGAGTCCTGCAAAGATCACGAACATTAAAATTGACGATGAAACAAAGAGGGCGGAAGTGTATCTGAAGCCTGACCAGGTTTCTCTTGCAATTGGTAAAGGTGGATTCAACATCAAACTTGCCGGAAAACTCACCGGTTATGATATTGATGTGTATCGCGACACTGATGTGGAAACTGAAGATGTTGACCTTGAGGAATTCGCTGACGAAATTGAAAGCGAAATTATTGATGAGTTGAAAGCGATTGGTTGTGATACAGCGAAGAGCGTACTTGAACTTAATGAAGAAGAGCTGAAACGCCGTACCAATTTGAGCGAAGAGACAATTCAGGATGTACGCCGTATCCTTATGTCGGAGTTTGAAGATTAATTTAATTTCCCTGGCATGTAATAGAATTGTGCGCAGGGTACAGAATTTTTAAAAGAAAATATGTCAGAATCAAAACAGTTGAGATTAAGCAAAGTTGCCAAGGAATTCAACCTTGCGTTGGGTACAATTACTGATTTTCTCGCAAAACGGGGATATAAAGTAGATGCAAACCCTAACGCGAAGATTGATGAGGAGCAATATAACATTCTCCTAAAGGAATTCCAGGGTGAGAAACACGCGAAGGAGGAGGCTCAGCAGGTTTCTCAAAGCATCAAGCTTAAAAAAGAAACAATTGAACTTAGCCAGATCAAAGTAGCCGGCTTGAAAAAAGAAGATGAGTTGGATGAGGTCCTGATTAAGGACGCAAGTCTCTCTTCAAAAGCAACGGAGGAAAAGCTGAAAGCTGAAGAAAAGGCTAAAATTGCAGCTGAAAAAGAAAGGGAAAAGGAAAAAGAAAAGGCCGCCAGGGAGCTTGAGAAGACTAAGGAAAAGGAAAAAGAGAAAGAAAAAGAGAAAAAGATAGAAGTTGTTGCCGAAGAGCCTATAAAGGCGAAAGGTGAAGCGAATGTGAACCTGAAAGTCGTTTCTAAAATTGATCTCGATAGTCTCAACCAGAAAACCAAACCTGACAAAAAAACTAAAAAAGAAAAGGAACAGGAGAAAACTGAGAAGGAAGAAAAAGCCGCTGCTAAAACAACAAAGAAGTCTAAAAAAGAAGTTGTTGAAACTGTAGTGGAACCTGTTGTTGAGGTAACCCCTCTTATAGTTCCGGAAACTGAAGACTCCGAAAGCCAAAAAGAAGATTTTCTCGCCACAAAATACGAGAAACTCGAAGGGCCCAAAATCATGGGCAAGATTGACCTTAAACAATTCGATGATAAGAAAAAACCTGTCGCTTCTTCAAGTGGTGGCGTAAACCGTACTGAAAAACGCAAGCGCAAACGCATCAAGAAAGGTTTGAGCGAGCAGGAAATTCAGAATGTTGGTCAGCAACAGAAAAAAATTCATCAGGATAAATTAAAAGCCCGCGACCAGGATAAAAAACGCGGACGTGAAAAAGTTGAACTTACTGAAGAAGAGATCCAGCAGCAAATTAAAGAAACGCTTGCCCGTTTAAGCTCTGCGGGTTCCAATAGCAAGTCTTCAAAATACCGTCGTGTGAATCGTGAAGAGATCCGTGAGCGACTCGAGCAGGAAATGGAGCAGCAGGAGGCAAGCAAGAAAACTATTCAGGTTACTGAATTCGTTTCTGCAAGCCAGCTTTCTCAAATGATGAACATGCCGGTGAACCAGGTAATTTCTACCTGTATGCAGCTTGGCCTTTTCGTATCCATTAACCAACGCCTCGATGCTGAAACAATTTCAATAGTTGCCGCTGAGTTTGGTTACCAGGTTGAATTCGTTGCCGTAGAAGTGCAGGAAGCTATTCGTGAAGATGAAGATAAACCTGAACAACTTCGTCCGCGTCCGCCAATCGTAACAGTTATGGGTCACGTCGATCATGGTAAAACATCGTTGCTTGACTTTGTTCGTAAGACAAACGTAATGGGCGGTGAGGCCGGAGGTATCACGCAGCACATTGGCGCGTATAACGTGAAAACTCCGAATGGTAAATCAATCACCTTCCTCGATACTCCCGGTCACGAAGCGTTTACTGCTATGCGTGCACGTGGTGCTAAAGTAACTGACGTAGCAATTATTGTTGTGGCGGCTGACGACAGCATAATGCCGCAGACAGTAGAGGCTATCAATCACGCGCAGGCTGCGGGTGTGCCAATGGTGTTTGCAATAAATAAAATTGATAAACCGGGAGCTAATCCCGATAAAATACGCGAAGGACTGGCACAGATGAATATCCTCGTTGAAGAGTGGGGTGGAAAATATCAGTGCCAGGAGATCTCCGCGAAATTAGGTAAGAACGTAGAGCTTCTCCTCGAGAAAGTTGTTCTTGAATCTGATCTTCTTGATCTGAAAGCAAACCCTGACAAACTTGCAAGCGGTACAATTGTTGAGTCGAAACTTGATAAGGGACGCGGATACGAATCAACTATTCTTGTTTCTTCGGGAACATTGCATGTAGGCGACATGGTTCTTGCGGGAAGTTCATACGGACGTGTGAAAGCTATGCAGAACGAGCGTGGACAATCAATCAAAGAAGCGGGTCCGGCAATTCCGGCTGTTATTCTTGGTTTGAATGGAGCTCCTCAGGCAGGTGATAAATTTCACGTAATGAAAGATGAGCGTGAGGCAAAAGAAATTGCAACAAAGCGTTTGCAGTTGCAACGTGAGCAAGGAATCCGTACGCAGAAACACATTACGCTTGATGAGATCGGACGTCGTCTTGCTATCGGTGACTTTAAGGAACTTAATATTATCGTTAAAGGTGACGTGGATGGATCTATTGAGGCCCTCACAGATTCATTGTTGAAACTTTCTACTGAAAAGATCCAGGTTAATATCATTCACAAATCTGTTGGTGCTATCAGTGAAAGTGACGTAATGCTCGCTTCCGCTTCAAACGCAATCATCGTTGGTTTCCAGGTTAGACCTACTACTAACGATAAACGTATTGCTGAAACAGAACAGATCGATATTCGTCTTTACTCCATCATCTACGACGCGATCAATGAGATCAAGGCTGCGATGGAAGGAATGCTTGCTCCTGAATTTGAGGAGAAGATCACTTGCAACATTGAGATCCGCGAGGTGTTCAAGATTACAAAGGTCGGAACAATTGCAGGTTGCTACGTGCTGGACGGCAAAGTGAATCGCAACACAAAGGTGCGTGTCATCAGAAACGGAATCGTTGTTCACAGCGGAGAGCTTGGATCACTGAAGCGTTTCAAAGATGATGTGAAAGAAGTTGCAGCTGGTTACGAGTGCGGATTGAACATTGAAGGATTTAATGACATACAGGTTGGCGATATCATTGAAGGATATGAAATGGTTGAGATCAAGCAGAAACTTTAATCTGAATAAATAATTATTAAGAGCCGCCCTGAGAATTCAGGGCGGCTTTTTTATTGCCAACCATATCTGATCCTGAAAGGGTACACATTTTTACAACCTGAACGAAGCAGTAAAGAAGTTTTTTGACTGTTGTTCGACCACTTTCAGGGTCGGTATCAGTCAGTATTTTTTGTGTTATAAACGTTTGATCCCTTCGGGATCGGGACTTATCTGAATTAAGTAAAAGAGGAAATTTTTTTGAGATTGACCAAATATTTTCTGGAAACAATATTTGATCCTGAAGGGATCACACGTTTATAACCAGAACTTCGGAATAGATTTATTCGACCCCGAAGGGTGTCGTACTTTAAAATGATTTTCTGTAACCAAAATTAGTTTTTGAGTTATAAATAAAAAACTCCTATGAATAAGCTGATGATTTTTTTAATCACGTTAGTGATCCCGGTCGCGTTTTATGCGAGAGCAAGAAAAGTTCTAACGCTTGACGAAGCGCTTAAAGAAAAAAAAGTAAGCGTAAGACTTGTAAGCAAGGGAGGATACAAAGGACGAGTGTTAAGCGGAAAATTTATAAATCTGACAAAAGATTCGCTCTATATAAAAATAGAACCTGGCAGAAGGTTTGATTCGAAAGACAACAAAGAACAGGATCTGCTGATGGCTGAAGAAATGATGCTGGCTTTTTCCGCAAAGCAAAGGAAGAACGCTGAATTAAAAGTATTCTGCTGCCAGGCACACAACCGCTCTCCTGTTAAGGACAGCATCTATATTCCTGGTAAAATGGCTTCTCAAAATCTGGTAGAACTGGCAGAATTTATAAGCAGTGAAAAATTTTCTGATCAGGCAATACAGGCCGCGGTGTGGACTGTTAGCGACAAAAACCATCCAGGTTCTATTTGCGATCCGAACAATGTTGCTTCAGCAGAAAGATTAAAAAGTTTTACCTGCGATCTGATACATTATGAACCGCCATGGTATCATCTTGAATACAACCAGACGCAAAATGCGGAAGGATATATTGATCAGCGCGCGCTTAAAATTTACGGGGAGATTTACCTTGAGAATGATACAAGTGGAAACCTGAACGCATACATCACAGATTCAAAGGGAAACAGAGTGGTAGATTTTCTTTCAGCTTATCCTGTAAAGAAAGGAGCAAAGAATTTTAATTTTGATTTTAGTGTAGACGGATGGCCGAGAAAAGATTATAACATCATATTCTGCAGAGATGGGAAAGTGATCATGGAGAAAGCGTTTTCTTTGTGAACAGCCTTTTCTTCTCAATTAAACTTGTAAACAAAATCAAGATACGGAAGTACAAGCATGTTTGCATCTGGATCGACGTTAATGGCAACAACCGAAAAGTCAATGCTTGTTTTTACGCCCGGCATAAAACGTAGTCCGAACGAAAATGCCGATGAATAAAAATTATTTGATTGATAAACCATTTCAGTGTAGGGTACGCCGTCGGGAGTAACAGACAAAATTTCTGTATCATATCCCGCGCGTGGAATGAACCAGTTCTCTGTTACAAGAGAAACTTTTTTTGTAACGCGTGTCATTCCGTTCACCGTTACGATCGGACCGGGCGTTTCGCGGTATTCATTGTTGAATTTTGCAATGCCATAACCTGCTCCTATTGTTGCGTTGTGTTCAGGCGTTCCATAAGTTATAAGTCCGTATCCTATTCCTGCGCTTAAGCCAAAATCTTCAATAAAGGATTGAGTGAATAGAATGCCACCTCCGGTATAAAAATTCTTCGCCACTTTATACGTGAGTTTCGGCGTGACATAAAACAGCAGGGGAATAACAACACCTCCGCCTACAGTAAAATTGTTGGTGACACCAACGTTAACGGAATTGGCCAGCAGATAGGCATTCTGGAAATAACCTTCTCCTTTGTTTAACGGAATCGCACTTGGAGCAAAAAAGTAACGTGTAGCGTTAGGATTTGTGAACCAGATATCGCCTTTGCGGCTGACATATACATTAGAAAAAGAAATTTTCGTGATGGTGTTTGCCTGAATATAAATTGTATCGAGCAGTTCCGTGCGCAAAAGAATCTGTTGTTCTTTCATACCCAGCAGATGACCGAAGTAAGAAGTTCCATTCGCAGTTTCGACGGTGATCTTTTCTGCGGAAGAATTGATCTCAATATTTTTTATTTTGTTTTTTTCAATAGAAAAGCTTCCAATATTAAAATCACGGATCACTATTATATTTTGGTCCTCTTTTTCAATAACTCCCCAGATCCTGGTGCCATCGTTCAGATTTGCTTTCACTATTTTAACCTGCGAAGAATCCGTAACGGCACTGGTCTGCCCGGAAACGTTGAAGTAAAACAAATAGCAAAAAATAAAGATAGTTGCTGCGGAAAAGTTTTTCATTAATTGTAAAAATCGGGATCAGCCGTAACAGTGAATATGACCGATATTAGTTGTAAGGTTGAGATTGTTCAGCGACATTTTCTTTTTTGCATTTCTGAAAAAATTTTCTTTTTTAAATTGGTCTTTGATGAGCTGAAAATACGCGATGCTTTTCATAATATTTTTTTACCTTTCCAATGCAGTGAAAATCAATTTAGTTTACTATTCATTTGGTAGCCCAATGCCGGGAAGGACATTCTCTTCAAACTCATACAGATATGGGTTTAATGGGAAGGAAAATGATGGAGAAACTGTAGGGACTGGTGAGGGCACGCAGGAATATGGATTACGAATTTATAACGCGAGCCTTAAGAAGAATATATAAAACAGCTAGGCGGATACGTCGATGGTAAAATTATTGAGGTACAGAGTTAATTAATGGGGCAACAAAGGTAAAATGACAAGGAAAGACAAATTAGTTGAATTCATTCAAATGGTTTTAAAGCGACCAGGCATGTTCCAGGTTAATAGAGTTGAAGATCTTTCGCTTTTATTATTTGGTTATCAGCATTGCTTGTTAGTTAATAGCGAAAGCGATACCGCAGATATCTTAGGTGAATTTAAAAAATATTGTAACATTTATTTTAATTCAACCGAAGACCATAGTTGGGAAAAGTTAATCAGGTTATATTCTGGAAGTGACTCACATTCAATTAAACTCTTTTCTCAAGTATTTGACGACTTTCTTGGAAATGGTCTTGCATAGAATTCTTGCATTTAGTTTCATGACGCACAATGAACTATAAGTGATTTCTGCGGTGTTTTATTACTGGAATTAAACTTGACTCGCATGAAAATTAGAGCAGAGATCACCATTTTCGAAAATAAACGTAAGTCAACTTTCAATAAATTTTCAATGATTTTTTCAAACAAAACATTATCATAATACGTTATAGTTAAGATGATCGAGTAAAGGGCAAAAAATGCATACCGCATTTTATTGAATATTCAATTTCAATTTTTATAAATGATTTTTTTAGCCTTCTGGGAGCTGTAAGCAGTAACTACAAATGCAAAAATTCGGTTAATAAGAATGAAAATTCTAAAAACGTTGCTGCATTACCTGTTCACAGCCTTATTAAGGCGTTTTACATCTTTCATGTTCAGCTTTCCACTATATTTTTCTGAATCATAATAGATGCAATCGTAAGTTTCAAGATCGAAAACCAAAACATTCTTGTGTACAGTAATAGCCGGCTGAAACAAACAATATTCTTTGTTCTTTTCCTTAATGGCCTGATTGACTTTATCCCTGGACGCAAATTCGACTTTGCCTGCGTAATTACTTTTAAACTCATTAATGTCAAAAGGTACCAGGCTTGTATCGACCAACAGCGTTTTATTCTTCAATGTGCCTGCACGTTCCGCATAAACAGCCTGCAAGCGCTTACCTACTTTCCAGTAATTGCCACGCATACTTTTTTCTTTTACTAGCATGACCGTGGCATTTAAATTATGTATCAGAATCCCAATCCTTTTAACCGGAAAATTGTATTTTTCATTGCGCTCGTTTAGCGGGCAATATGCAAGCAGATCCGACCAGCTGTTGTCAAGTTGTCCTCCCATCAGAAGCGCGTAAAAGCGGTAAGTATACTCAAAAATGGTTCCTTTTTGTGTTGTAATCCGTTCAAAAAAATTTATTGATTTAACAAAAGAATATTCTTTATTTCCTTTATTACTTTCAAAGTCGGATTTACTCATGAACTCGCACGGAGTAACTTTCCATTCCGTTTTCATTGCCTCTTTTACCGCTTCGTCAAATATAGAATCACCGGTTCCGACGAAATAAGTTTTCGTCGCAAAAAACTTCTCGAATAAACGATCTTTATAAGATGCTCCGCTCATCTGAGCCGTAGCATTTTTTGCAAACAAACACAGTGTAACCGCAACAATGATTGAATATCTCATAATTTATTTTTTTTACTAATGTTGTTTCTTTCTTTGCCCTTCTTTAATAAAAATCTTTCAAGTCAAGACAAAATTAAGTTTTTTTGTGTACTGGTAAGAGCATTTTGTCCTAATGAGGGAGTTGACTCAAATATTTTCCTAATTTAGGTATATTGCTGCATCATCACCACCTTTTCTCTGCGGCCAGAATAATTTCGTCAGTGCTTTCCTTGATTGTTTGTTGAAAGGTTGGATTAAAGTTAGACCGAGTACAAATGGTGAAGTCCAAAATGCAACGGGAACAGAAAAAGAGGGATTTGTTGAAATAAAGTTTGACGGTTCAGAGGAATTTA
>CBIHPU010000101.1:0-9205 GCA_966211935.1 uncultured bacterium
ACATTGCTGATTTTCCGGCGCAGCCCATAAACACAAGTAGTAATCCCCATGTTAAAACAGATAATCCGATGAATGAATTTGCTGCTGACGTTTCAAGAAATTCAGGACTGCTTGCGCGGGAAATAAGTGTTTGAAAATCCAACGTGCCGGTCTGGAATGACAGAATTAAAATACCAATTAAAAATCCAAGGTCAGCGAAACGGGTAACAATAAATGCTTTTTTAGACGCTGCAACTGCTGATGGCTTTTCATAATAGAATCCGATCAGTAAAAAAGAAGATACACCAACCAGTTCCCAGAAAATATAGATCTGGAAAATATTTGATGACAATACTAAACCTAACATTGAAAAAGTAAACAGTGAAAGAAAGGAAAAGTAAGTTGCTATCCTCTTTTCCTCTTTCATATACCCAAGACTGTAAATATGAACCATGAGTGAAATAAAAGTCACCACCAGTAGCATCATCACTGAAATCGGATCGAGAAGTATTCCCATGTCAATTGAAACTCCGGGTGAGAATTCAAGCCACGTATATTTAAACGCGATGATTTTTTGATAAACGCCGTCTGTTTTTCCTGCCTGGAAGAAATATTGCCACGCAACAACAGCGGATAAAACAAAAGAAGCCATAAGGCTCAGCGTACCGAGCATTCCTGCAACCTTTGGGAAATATTTTCTTCCCACCAAAGCAATCAGAAGAAAGCTAAGCAATGGCAGAAGAGGAATGAGCGCTATGTAGACTGAGTTGATCATTTCAATATTTCATTGTGTCCGAATCGTTAACGTCTATTGATTTATATTTTCTGTAAATATTAATGATGATTGCAATGGCAACGGCAGCTTCTGCGGCAGCGATGGTGATGATGAACAGACTGTAAAACAAACCGTCCAGTTTATCCGCGTAAAGAAATTTATTGAATGCGACAAAGTTTATGTTGACGCTGTTCAATATTATTTCAATCGACATCAGCATGGTAAGCATGTTTCGCCTTGTGAGAAAACCGTATACGCCCGTAAAAAACAACAGTGTACTTACAACCAATATTTCAGATAAGCCGATTTCGTTCATTCCGTTGGTTTTACTTTAATTGCTATCACTATGCATCCTATCATTGCGGCAAGCAGTAAGATACTTACAACCTCAAAAGGGAGTATGTATCCGTGTTCAGTTAAACTCAGCATTTGTCTTCCGATATTTCTTACACTGGGTTCAATAGCAGTATCAGTACTTGCTGTGAAAGTATGTTGTTTGATAATTAAGGTGGTTAGAACGCTTCCGATCAAAACAGCAAGTGCTGAGAAAATGATTCTGATTGTGGAAGGTTTTTTCATTTTCTCGCCGGAACCGTGGGTAAGGAAAATTGAAAAAATTATCAGTACAATTATTCCTCCCACATAAACCACAATCTGTACCGCACCGAGAAATTCCAGGTTGAGATAGAAATATAATCCCGCAACGCCAATAAGTGAGAATAATAAAAATACCGCTGCCCTGAATATTTTTTGCGACAACACAGCAAGTAATCCTCCTCCTATTATAACTGCGGATAACAAATAGAATATAATAACCGACGCGCTCATTCTTCAATTCCCTCCATCAGTTTTGATCCGGGTTTGTTCAGTATTTTTTTCAATTGCTTTTTGTCGAATACGCTGTTCTCAAATGTTTGTGCCATGGTAATCGCTTCAGACGGACAGGCCACTACGCACAAATTACATTGCGTACACATATCGAAATGATATACCCATGTATCAATTCTCTTTTTCTTTTTGCCATCAGTCTGAACCTCCTGTTTGGTAATAATTTTTATAGAACCATTAGGACATGCAATTTCACAGGACTGACAGCCCGTACATCTGTGTTCATTGTCTTCATTGTGAGGTAGTGTGACTTCGCCCCTGTATCGATCAGCCAATTTCAGCGTGTCTCTGTTGTCCGGATATTCCTGGGTTACTATTTCTTTCGGATGAACAAAATAATATCCTGTCAGTTTCATTCCTGTCAAAAGTGATTTAACTGATTTGAATATTGTTCCGAAATAGTCTGTTATAAACACAGTTCTTTTATTAAAATTTAAAAATGCCAACCCATTATTACAATCAACGTTATCAATAGTATGTTGACCATGCTAATCGGGAGTAAATATTTCCATTCCAGATTCAACAGTTGGTCAATACGCAAACGAGGGAATGTCCAACGGAACCACATTATAATAAATATGATCAGGAACGTTTTTCCGAAGAACCAAACTGAAGATGGAACATAATCCATAATGTGATTGAATCCGTCAAGTCCTCCTACATGGAAAGGCATCCAGCCTCCTAAAAATAAAGTGGCGGCAATTGCAGAAACAATAAACAGGTTAATATATTCAGAGAGCAGAAACATTGCGAACTTCATTCCTGAATATTCTGTGTGAAATCCGCCTGTAAGTTCCTGTTCAGCTTCGGTGAGGTCAAATGGAGCGCGATTTATCTCCGCAGTGGATGCAATTATAAAAATTACGAATGCAATTACGACTGGAAAATGCCCTTTGAAGATCCACCACCCGTTTGACTGACTTTCTACAATTTCAGATAAACTTAAACTTCCGGAAAAGATCACAATTGAGATCAACGACAATCCAATTGATAATTCATAGCTCACAATCTGCGCGCCACTTCGCATTGCGCCAATGAGTGAATATTTGTTGCTGCTCGACCATCCTGCCATCAGAATGCCAATTACAGCCATTGACGATACGGATGAAACATATAACACTCCAATATTTATGTTCCAGATCTGGAAATCTTTTGCAAAAGCAATCGGCGCAACGGCAAGCATGGATGTTATTACCATTATGATCGGCGCGAGATTGAAGAGAAACTTATCGGAAGCGTCGGGAGTTAATCCTTCCTTAAAAAGTAATTTGATTGTGTCTGCTACGATCTGCATTGAGCCCTTTGGTCCAACCCTGTTTGGCCCTAAACGGATCTCCATGAATGCTGCAACTTTTCTTTCCATGTATCCAAGAAAAAAACAAAGCACAACAAGAAATACAATCAGTGAAATTCCGATGATGACCATTTCAGTAACTGTGAGTAAAAATTCATTCGGGATAGAATTTTTTAACCACTCATGAAGATCTGATGCAAGCGCTGAAAAACTATATAGAAGATATGGGGTCCGCATCGTTAATTTTTATCTGTCTATATCAGGAATTACGAGATCTACAGTTGCCATGATTGCAACGAGGTCTCCGATTTTGGCGCCTTTTGCGATATGTGGTATAGCGGAGAGATTTGAAAAATTTGGTGACCGATATTTGCAGCGATATGGAGTTGAACCGCCATCGCTCACAATGTAAACGCCGAGTTCCCCGCGTGCCGTTTCTACGCGTTGATAGAAATCTCCTTTCGGAAGTTTAATAACGTTTTTAGTTTTCGCCTGGAAATCTCCTTCGGGGATATTGTCAATTAACTGTTCTATTATGGAAATGGATTGTTTTATTTCCGCCATTCTTACATTGTATCGCGCCCAGCAGTCTCCGCCGTTGTTTAAAATTTCTTCAAACTTTATATTTTCATATCCATCATATGGCCCCAATTTTCGTATATCACAACTTACTCCGGATGCTCTAGCGGTTGGACCTGTGCATCCGTAAGAGATCGCGTCTTCTTTTGAAATATATCCTACGCCTTTTAATCGTTGCTGAAAAATCACGTTGCCACTGAGCAGTTCTTCATACTCATGATATTTCTTCTTGATCTGCACAAGCACCGCTTTTACTTTTTTCTGAAAGTCAGGATGAAGATCGTACATCACTCCGCCCGGAACCATGAAGTTTTGTGTAAGCCTCGCTCCGCATGTTTCTTCCATAATATCATTGATGGATTCACGCTCGCGAAAAGCGTAAAAGAAAGGAGTAACCGCGCCAAGATCAAGTCCGGTACAGGCCCACCACAATAAATGAGAAGCAAGTCGTGTAAGTTCAGCCAGTATAACGCGAATTGCTTTTGCACGCGGCGTAGCTTCTACCTGCATGGCTTTTTCCACTGCTAACGCGCATGCCTGGTTGTTGATGTGCGCGGATAAATAATCCATTCTGCTTGTTGCGAAAATAAACTGCCTGTAAGAAAGGCTTTCACTCATTTTCTCAATGGAACGATGTATGTATCCAAGATGCGGCTCAATTTTTTTTATCGTTTCACCATCCAGCCAGATCTTTAAATGAAGTACTCCATGGGTTGAAGGGTGCTGTGGTCCCATGTTGATCACAAACTCGCTTTCCGTCTCTATATTTTCTACCTTCAGTTCCATTAAAGCTTAATCATATTTTCATCCGTATAATTTTTTCGTAGTGGATATCCGATCCATGATTCATCCAGGAGCAATCTTCTCAGATCTGGATGCCCTATGAATTTTACACCGAATAGATCAAAAACTTCTCTTTCAAGAAGCTCGGCGCCTTTCCATAATTCAGTCACTGTTTTTATTTCCGGGTTATTTATATCTGAAATCTTCGCTTTTACAACAAGTGAATGCCCGTGTAATTTTGAATTCAGATGATAGACCATCATTAAATGATCTTTCCAGTCAATGCATGTAAGACAAAACAAATAATTAAAGTCGAGTTTGCTTTTTTCATATAATTTTTCCATCAACGCAGATAACTCTGATGCGTCAATAAGCACAGCTAAAAATTCTCCGGTTTCATCATAAGCAGATGAAGGAAGAATTTCGCTGATGGAGGATTTTAGTTCTTCGTTCGTCACTGTTTCTTGCTTTTCCTGAAATATGCTTCCTGTTTTATTTTTTGCTGCAGCGTGATCATGGAATGCAGCAAAGCTTCTGGTCGCGGTGGACATCCCGGAACATATACATCAACCGGGATAATATGATCAACACCTTTAACTACAGAATAAGTATTATAAAAAAAAGGTCCCCCCGAAATTGCGCAGGCTCCCATTGCAATAACATATTTTGGTTCCGGCATCTGGTCATACAAACGTTTTAATACAGGCGCCATTTTCATTACAATGGTTCCCGAAACGATAATAAGATCTGCTTGTCGCGGTGTTGCGCGCGCCACCTCAAATCCAAAACGTGACCAATCGTATTTTGCATCCGCGGCCGACATCATTTCTATTGCGCAGCAACTTGTACCAAAGATCAGCGGCCACATTGAATTTGATCTTGCCCAATTGATCACTTCATCAAGTTTTGTAACAAGAAAACCGCCTTCGTGTGTTTGATGTGTTGTACCCGGAACGGGAATTTGTTTTGCTACGTCCATTTTAAAGCTCCCTTCTTCCACGCGTAAATAAATCCCATGAATAAAATGAAAATGAAAATGCAGATCTCCACAAACGCAACCATGCCGACTTCTTTTACGACTACGGCCCATGGATACATAAAAACCAACTCTACATCAAAAATTAAAAAGATTAACGCGAAGAGATAATAACCAACGTTAAATTGAATAAAGGATGTTCCGGAAGTTGTGATGCCGCATTCATACGCTTCTCCCTTTTGTGCATTGCGTGATGTTTTGGCCAGAATTTTTGATAGAATTATTCCTCCTCCCGCAAATGCAACCCCGCTTATCAGTAATAATATCAGAGCGCCCGATCCCATTAATTCACATTTAGTTTTCAAATGTATCCAGCAGGCATTTTATAAATGGTGAGCTGCATCATTTAATTTATTTGTGATAACACGTTCCTTTATTCCATAACTTTTAATACGAGAAATTATGGCAATCAAAATCACTGAAGAGTGCATCAATTGCGGAGCTTGCGAGCCTGAATGTCCTAATGGTGCAATCTATGAACCTGGAAGCGAATGGAGATTTTCTGACAAGACAAGTTTGAGCGGAACGGTAACTATGAAAAGCGGACAGGAAGTTGACGCCAGCGATGCGCAACCTGCGGTATCAAACGATTACTATTTTATTATATCAGATAAATGCACAGAGTGTGTAGGGTTTCATGATGAGCCTCAATGCTCTTCTGTTTGTCCTGTAGACTGCTGCGTAACAGATGAAAATTATGTAGAGTCAAAAGACGAGTTGATGGCAAAGAAAAATGTGCTTCACGCAACTAATCAAGCCTGAGAATAAATGGAAGCTGTAAATAAAAAAGCTGCCAGTTCCGCGATAATAACGGAGGCAGAAAGTGTTGTTGTTCGTTTTTCGGGAGATTCAGGTGATGGAATGCAGTTAACAGGAATGCAGTTTACAGATACCACTGCGTTACTCGGAAACGACCTGAGCACCTTTCCAGATTATCCTTCTGAGATACGCGCCCCGATAGGTACTATTGCAGGCGTTTCGGGTTTCCAGGTTCATTTTGGAAGCAAGGAGATCTTTACTCCCGGTGATGAGTATGATGTGCTTGTCGCGATGAACGCCGCTGCTTTAAAAGTTGATCTTCCACGTCTGAAAAAAGGTGGGACAATCATTGTAAATACTGCAGGCTTCGATAAAAAAAATCTGAATCTAGCGCATTACAGGGATGAAGAAAATCCACTTGAAGATGGAACGCTTGATAATTTCAAGGTTCATAAAATTGATATTACAAAACATACCAAGGAATGTTTATCCGGAACAGGTCTAGGTACTAAAGAAGTTGAGCGTTCAAAAAACATGTTTGTGCTTGGATTGCTTTTCTGGATGTTTGATAAACCTGTTGACTCCACTGTGAAATTCATCAATGAAAAATTTGCGAAGAAACAGGATATTGCTGACGCGAATATTAAAACATTGATGGCTGGATGGAACTATGGTGAGAACACAGAAATTTTCAATACACGATATAAAGTAAATGCTGCAAAGCTTCCCACAGGAACTTACAGGAACATTACAGGAAATCATGCTACAGCGATTGGTTTGATTGCCGCCGCGGAGAAATCTGGATTGCCATTGTTTTTAGGTTCTTATCCAATTACGCCTGCAACCGATATACTTCATGAACTTTCCAAATACAAAGCGAACGGAATTAAAACTTTTCAGGCAGAAGATGAAATAGCTGGCGTGTGTTCTGCAATCGGCGCTTCATATACCGGTAATCTTGCTGTAACAACTACATCAGGTCCAGGTATGGCGTTAAAAACAGAAGCGCTCGGCCTGGCAACAATACTTGAAATTCCATTGGTGATTGTAAACGTTCAGCGAGGCGGACCATCAACCGGTTTGCCAACAAAAACAGAACAGGCAGATCTTTTAATGGCAATGTACAGCAGGCATGGTGAAGCGCCGCTTCCAATTCTTGCTTCTGCTTCTCCTGCCGATAGTTTTAAAATGGCGTTTGAAGCATGCCGAATCGCAATTGAGCACATGACTCCAGTAATACTTCTGACCGACGGTTATATTGCAAATGGTTCTGAACCGTGGATGTTTCCAACAGAAGATCAGTTAGCGGAAATTAAAGTTACTTTCCTCGATAAACCGAACGGTGAAGACGGAGCATTGTTGCCTTACAAGCGAAACGAAAAATTGGTTCGACCATGGATCAAGCCGGGAACAAAAGGACTTGAACATCGTATTGGAGGATTGGAAAAGCAAAATGAATCAGGAAATGTTTCCTATGAGCCGCTCAATCACGAGAAGATGGTTCGTTTACGCGCTGAAAAGATTCAGAAAATAGCAGATTACATTCCATTGGCAAAACCAGACAGCGGAAAAGAAAAAGCGAAGGTACTGGTGCTGGGTTGGGGATCAACTTACGGAGCAATCAAAACCGCGGTAACAGAATTGATCCATGAAGGACAGGACGTTGCTCACGTGCATCTGCAATACATCAATCCAATGCCGAAAAATCTTGGTGCTGTATTGAAAGGTTATGAAAAGATCTTGATTCCTGAAATGAACAGTGGTCAGTTGTTGCAATTGATTAGAAGCACATTCCTGGTTCCTGCAATTGGATTATCTAAAGTTCAGGGATTACCTTTTACGACGAGTGAGATGAAAGCAAAAATTATTGAATTATTAAATTCTAAATGAAATGGAAGTAATGAATGTTCCGAATGGAAAGCTTAACTCAAAAGATTTTGCTTCCAACCAGGATGTGAAGTGGTGTCCGGGGTGCGGTGACTATTCCATCCTGAAACAAGTGCAAACTGTTTTTCCCGATCTGGGAATTCCAAAGGAAAAATATGTTTTTATTTCGTGTATTGGTTGTTCTTCGCGCTTTACTTATTATATGGATACATATGGGATGCATAGTATTCACGGGAGAGCGGCTGCAATTGCATCAGGAGTAAAAGCTGCAAATCCTGATTTAAGCGTGTGGATCGTTTCGGGTGACGGTGATGCTCTTTCGATTGGGGGAAATCATTTTATTCACCTGATGCGAAAGAACTTTGATGTAAATTATCTTGTTTTCAATAACCAGATCTACAGTCTGACTAAAGGACAATATTCTCCAACATCAGAAAAAGGAAAAGTTACAAAGACGACTCCTTATGGATCGATCGAAGAACCGTTCAATCCATCTGAACTTGCGTTGGGCGCAAAAGCAAGTTTTGTGGCTCGCACACTTGATCGCGATACAAAACATATGCAGGCCATGTTAAAAAGAGCGCACGCATTTAAAGGAACTTCTTTTGTAGAAATTTACCAGAATTGCCCTGTATTTAATGATGGAGCCTTCTTCGCATATTCTGATAAAGAGACCAAAAAAGAGCAGGCGATCTATGTTGAACACGGAAAGCCGCTTGTGTTTGGAAACAATGAAGAAAAAGGAATTAAGCTGGATGGTTTAACTCCTGTTATAGTTGATATCAAGGCAAGCAATGTGTCTGCTAATGACCTTTGGATCCATGATGAAAAAGATAAAACGAAAGCGAATCTTTTGTCCCGTTTCTTTGATACACTGTTTAACGGAGAACATTTCCCCCGGCCATTTGGAGTATTTTACGCTGAAGAACGTCCAGTGTACGAAGAAGGAATGGCAGAACAGATCAGTTCAATTCAAAATAAAAAAGGAAAGATGTCGCTGAATAAAATTTTGTCAGGCGACAAAACATGGAAAATCTGATATTAATTTCATTTGTAACAAAAACGAAAAATGGATAAAGCAATAGAGATGCTCTATGATGAGCACGATTACATAATGACGGCGATAGATAATGTTAAGGGCATGAAACCAATGATCGCTGCTGATCCTGATAATTATAAGAAAGAATTAAGCAGGTATATTGATTTCTTTAAAAATTACGCTGAC
>CBIHPU010000102.1:0-9158 GCA_966211935.1 uncultured bacterium
CATCAATAACCAGATCTTTTGTGTACATCAGCACAACCGACTCTTCATTGGCGTACTTCTCTTTCCAGCTTGTATCAGCAAGTATTTCTTTGAAGCCCGGCGTCTTGAAAAGTTTTTTATACTGCTTCGGACCGGTGATCTTTTCGATCTTCGATTCGAGTGATTGCCTGTAATATGTTACTGCTTTCGCTTTTTTGTAATATTCCAGGGCTTTTTCTTTTTCTTTCTTCTCGTAATAGGCATCACCGGCTAATTGGTAAATAGCCTGGTCGTAAGGATTGATTTTAGCGGCCGCCTCCAGCGCTTCAATTGCTTTATCAAATTTCTCTTCACCAAAAAAGAAATTCGCTTTCCTGTAATAATGATTGGTTTCCCACGGTTCAATGGAGATCAGCTCATCATACAATTGCACAACTTCAGATTCATCGTGCTTCATGGTATAATGCTCGATAAGCTGATTGTAATCGAACTTATCGAAGTGACGCTGTATACCGCTTTTATGCTTTTTGATCGTCTTTTTATAGGAATCATTCTGCTCGCTTCTGAAATCTTCCTCATCATCTTTTTTCTTCTCGCTTAGATCCTTTTTTAAATGATGTTTCAGCGTCGCGGTATATTCCGGATATTTTTTGATCACAGATTTTACATACTCTTCTTTCTTTTCCTGCTGTCCTTTTCTGTCATAATGATCCACATACTTATTGATCACTTTTAAATTTGAAGGCGAAATTTTATTGAGAGAATCAAGTAGCGATAAATATTTTTCCTCTTCGTTCTTCCTGTCAATTTCCAATAATTTTTCGTGCAGCAGCTGAAAGACAGGAGTCTTTGAATAGTCAACTCCTCTCAAAGTTTCATATGCTTTCTCTTTTTTATAATTTTCAAGATAGAGTTTGTAAACAAGATATTGCGCGAAGATGCTTGCTTTATTATTCCGGTAGAATTTTACAAAAAACTCTTCTCCCTGTTGTGATTGCAGATAATGCAGATAAGCTTTAGCCAGCATGTACATACTGAAAAGATCCTGTGGCGCCTGCTCCGCTCTTTGTTTCCATGAACGAATTACAGAAAGTGATTCTGCTTCTACCGAATAATTGTGTGTTGCAACTTTAGTAGCTGTTGCGGGTGATACAAATTGAAGTGGATTACCTTCCTGGTCTGTTATGCGTAATAATAAGTCCCCTTTGTGCTTGCGCCGCGATCCATAACTTTCCATAACAGAAGAATAGGCGTCATTGTAATTTACATCGTCTGCAGATGAGGAAGAATTGGAACTTCCATAACGGGAATTCTCAGGAAGACTGCTCACTTTAACAAGTATGCGATGCGTTCCTTTTTTAATTTTCAGTTTTATTGATTCAATGTCCCACTCATTGGTAACAGTAAAATCGGCATTGTAAATAAGTGAGCCGTCGAGCCAGACTTTTACCTGGTCAGTTCTTGTTAAACGAAGGAAGATTTCTGCGTCCTGCGCCGATTCAAAAAAAGTACTTGCGTAATAGGTGCTGGTTTTTTCTGTAGCCAGATGATCGTTGAAAACGATGCCGCATTCAGTGTTGGAATAAGGAGGCTCCACCCATTTCAGAGAAAGTCCATCCTCATTTTTGTAAACATCAGAGCTATTGTACTGATCAGATTCGGGTCCGTATTTGACCACATGGCCGCTTCCCTCAATATTCGTGAACGGGCCTATCAGGCTCCAGTTTAATTTATTGAAATATTTTTCTGTGATTTTTTTGCTTTGACTGAAATTCCGGTTGTAGAATTCTTTATCAGCTTTGATCATCCAGGCATCAGCTTTGGCGCGATAACTAAGTTTTCCTGAATTGATAATTTCGTCTGCCTTCATTCCTAATTCATCGCGAAAAAGGAAGAAAAAATTATCATCGCCATAATGACGCATATATCTTCTGGCATATTTTTTTGAGGACAGATCGTCACCGGTTGTTTCAGTCAGAAATAGAAGGCCCTCTAATGCATTTTTGTTTACGCTGTCTTTTTCGAGTTGGTTTTTGAATACTTCTTTTGCGCTCACAAATTCATTTTTCATTATCAGATCCCAACCGTTCTGAGCATAGGAAAATGAAAAAATCGCGCTTAAAAAGAGAAATAATTGTAAAGTTTTTGAAAATATCCGGTTAGTTGAGAAAAATTGCTGTTGTCCGGAAGCAGGACTGGATTTCCACATGGTAAAGTCTGAATTTTATATAAAAATTAATGGTTAATGCAACGCATTTACCATTCTGTTAGTTATTGTAATTAAAAATAAAGATTTATTTTTGAATGCCCAGGAAAGGGCGAGTTAATTAAAGACAAAACAGAGTTTCATAAATGAAAAGTGAATTGATTTCAAAATTAGAAGGATTGTTGGATGAGTCCGACATCAGTGCTGTTGCTCCCCGTATTAAAAATATCCAGCGAGAGTATGAACAGCTTTTCCAGAAGGATCTTGAAAAGGCCCGTCAGGAATTTACCGACGAAGGTGGAAAAGCGCGTGATTTTGTTTACGTGAAAACCGCTGAAGACGAAAAGATCATTCAATTGCTCGAGCAATACCGCAAGAAGAAAAAAGACGCGGATTCTAAGCTTGCTGATGATCAGAATAAAAATCTGGAAGCAAAACGAGAGATAATTAAAGAGATCAATGACCTGACACAGCTTAGTACGAATGTGGGAATTGCCTTGAAGAAACTTACGGAACTTCAGGGAAAATGGAAAGAAGTAGGACCGGTTTCTCCACACGCCTATAAGGATCTTCAGGCGGAGTACAGCAAAGCGGTGGAGAATTTCAATTACAACTTAAGCATTTACCGCGCGCTCCAGGAGCATGATCTGAAGAAGAATGAGGAGCACAAAAATGAGATCATCGGGAAAGTAAAAAAGCTGGCTGAGAACGATAACATTAAAGATGTTGAGCGTTTAATAAAGATCTACCGCAACGAATGGGAGGAAGTGGGTCCGGTACAGAATGATAAGTGGGAAGCGATGAAAACTGAATATCGCAACGCGCTTGATCTCGCCTACTCACGTGTGAAGGAGCATTATAAATCACGCGAGGAAGAATCTGATAAGAATCTTGAGCATAAAAGAGAAATTGCAGCTAAAGCGGAAGCAATTGGCAATGGCAGTTATTATTCTGAAGAAGAGTGGCAGAAGAAAACGGATGAGGTCCTTGCTTTGCAGAATGAGTGGAAAACAGTTGGCAGAACTGATCAGAAAAAAGGTGAAGCTGCCTGGACACAGTTCAGAACGCACTGCGATACTTTTTTTGCAAAGAAGAAGGATTTTTACGCTTCGCTGAAAGAGAAATTTACAGAGGCGCGCGCGGTGAAATTAAAATTGATTGAAGAAGCAGAGAAATTGCAGCAGTCTACCGACTGGAAAGATACCTCTGACAAACTTATTCAGTTACAGAACAGGTGGAAGAAAGCTCCTCCGGTTTCGCAGAATGAAGAACATCGTTTGTTCTCGCGATTCAGAAAGGCATGCAACGTGTTTTTCGAAGCGAAGCGTTCTCATTATGAAGCGGTGGATAGTCAGTATACCGATAATCTGAAAGTGAAAGAAGAAATTCTGGAAAGGTTGAATGCATTTCAGCTGAGCGGTGATGTGGGTGCTGATAAAACTACTTTGAAGAGTTTTGTAGATGAATGGAACAAAGCGGGAATGGTTCCTTTCAAAGAGAAGAAAAGAGTGAATGACGCTTTTTATGGAAAACTTGATGAGTTGTTTGAGAGATTGAACATCAGCGCTGAAGAGAAGGCGCAGGTGAAGTTCTCGAATAAGATTGAGCGGATGATTGCGTCTGAAGGCGGAGATCAGTTGCTGGTGCGTGAGATCGATCATTTCAAAAAGCAAATGGACGAGATTAACAAAAGCATCAGTACATATGAGAACAACCTCGGGTTCTTCAAACATGCAAAGACAAAGAACCAGATCATGCTGGATATAGAAGAGAAGATAGTTCAGGAGAGAAAGCGATTTGAAGAAATAAAAAAGAAGCAGTCTATAGTTAAGGATGCGCTGAGAAAATTAAGGGATCAGAATTCCGCGGTCCAGAATCAGCCGGCGAGTTAGTTATTTTCGTTTCACGCGGAGTGTGCGGTTTTTTCTCGCGACTTTCACGCGAAGGGGCGGAGTGAGCGGAGAGCGCGGTGATCATCAAACATCAAAAGAGAAACAAAATAATTTCTCGCGACGACCGCAACGCCGCGACGTTTTTATTTCAATTTGAGCAATTATTATTAAACTGCGCACTTCGTGAAACTCCGCGCACTCCGCGAGAAATTAGCCACGCTTTATACTTACTTCACAATCTTTACCCTTATTCCCTCTGAGTGACTCGTGAATTCAGGCGCGTACATACACTGAATAGTTGTGATTCCGTTCGAGAAATCGCCGTAGTGACTCACGACCAACGGATATTCAAATACGTACGTTCCTTTGTTCAGGTACGAGAAAAAGAAATTAGTTGCAGCATCGCGTGTGCTTTCGTAATATCCCAATCCATCCTGCCAGCGGTAGCCGCTCAATACGTTGGTTGGTTCAAACCCCGCGGCGCGCATATCTTTCATATGGACATATTGCATGTCGCGGTCAACGCGCAACTCTATCCTGCATTTAATTTTATCACCTGGTTTAAGCTTGGTATTACTATCAATTGGTTTCAGAATTTCTCCCGCTTTGGAATTTTCAACAATAAAAAGTTTCTTGACTAACTGCAAAGGAGTTTTGTGCGGAGTTATTTTATCCAGGTTTTCAAAATATTGCCAATACACTGCTCCCCAACTAACGCCTTCGTCGCTTTTCTTTACTGTCACATTACCCATTGTTGGTTTAATATCGCTTCCTGACCATGCCATTTTAAAATATCCTGTTCCGGCTTCAGTCTTTATTTCCTTATTATTTTTCGGATCAATTTTTATATCTCCCAGGTCAATGGTAACATTTGATTCTGTCGCCAGCCAATCTGTTCCTCTAAGCAACAACGCGTATACTGCTTCAGTGGTAGCTTTTGTGCTGTGCCAGTTTTGGGTCTGTTTGCTTTTCAATAACCAGACTTTTAAATCGTCAACAGCTTTCGCGTCATTGGCAACTTCATCAAATGCTTCAATCAATAAAGCCTGTGATTCAATAGGAGCTTCATACCAATAAAAGCCATCATAGTTTTCTTTCCAGTACATTCCCATCTCTTCACTCGTAAGCGCATTCTCTTTCAATGAACGCATAATATCCATCGCTGTTTTCTTATCATCATATCTGTTCAACCCAAGCGCTATCATTCCATCCATGTATCTTCCCTTTCCTAACCAGTATTTCTTTGCCTGAGCCATAAAATATTCAAACGCTTTTTTGTTTCTGTTATTCATATTCACATCACGGAAGTAACTTCTCGCGTAAATGAACTGAATGACCATATAAGATAAGTGATCGTTTTTCTCCCAGTCTTTATCATATCGTTTTATATCCTCATAATATTCGCGCATCCTGTCATCGCAATAAGTTACGGCGCGTTGAACTGCATTCCACATCTGATTATCCTCTCTTATTTTTTTAATGCCCAGTTTATCAAGGTGACCCATGCCGGTTACAATATGTTGTGTGATGTACCAGTCATCAGGCATTCCTTCAAACCAGGGCCAGCCACCGTTTGAACTCTGCGCCTTCAAAAGTTTTGATTGCGCACGCGTTAGCTCGTAACTCATTTTATTCAGATCGAATAAGAGTCCAACGCGTTTTTTTCTTTCACTCTCATCTTTTGCATCAAGCACCCACGGCGTTTCTTCCAGCAAAAGTGATTTCAACTCCTGGTTCTTTTCGAGATTACTTAGAAACGCTTCTGGAGACGCGGATTTCCATGAATCGAAAACGGCTTTGATTTTTGGTTTGCTGTTGGCGATGTGTGATGAAATTGAATTTGCATAAAAGCGCGAGAAGGTCTGCTCAGAACATTCGTAAGGATATTCCATCAGATAAGGCAGAGCCTGGACAGCATACCATGCAGGATTAGCAGTGAATTCAAGCGTGTACTTATGATTCACCAGCGTTGAAGAACCGTTGTTCTGGTTAATGAATTTTTCAAATGAGAAAGTCTTTGTCTGATTGCTTCTTACAGGAAGCGGCATGCTTTCCGTAACCAACATGCGGTTTGTAAGAATCGGTAATGGAGCTTCTTCTCCATCAGTAAAGCTGCCTGCCTTTGCAGCTACCCTGTATGTTACGGTCTGCAATCCGAATGGAATTTCTATTTCCCAGCTCAATGGTGCGCTCGCGCCTTTTACTGAAGTGAAATCCATCTGAGCGGATGACTTTAGAATTTGTGACGTCACATCTTTTCCTGTTAGCGGATCTGTAAATTTGATCTCCGCTGTTCCGTTCATTTTTTTGTCTGAGAGATTTGAGATCTTGGTAGAGAAACTCATTTTATCACCTTCGCGGAAAAAGCGCGGGGCATTGGGCTGCACCATAAGTTCCTTTTGTGTTACCAATTCCTTCGTGATCATTCCATACTTCAGATCCTTTGTATGCGCAAAGCCCATGATCTTCCATTTGGTGAGTGATTCAGGAACCGTAAACTTTATTATTGTTTCTCCTTTTTCATTGGTTTGAAGTTGAGGAAAGAAAAATGCCGTCTCATTAAAATTGCTGCGCACTTTTACGTCGCTCATATCTTTTCCACCAGTTTCTCCGGTTGCCTTACCTGTGTCTGTTGAAACCGTAGTAATGTTACCTGATAAATTACCGTCATTTTTTGATTCATCCATTTCTTCAAGCGAAGCTTCGGCTTTTTTCATAGACATTTTATCTTTCCTCGTTTTCGTTTCTTTTTCCTGCATTACCACCGCCGCTGGTGGCATATCTCCTTCGGTGGCTAAATTATCGTAATCGTCACCGTTGCGATAATACCCGTACGAAGCATAAGAATAGAAATAAAGACCATAATAATTCAGGCGGTCGTAGGTTCTGTAGGGACTGCTGTGACTATAATAATGTCCCTCGTATGAATATTGCTGCGATGTTACGCGTGTTGCGCATTGCGCATTGAAAGTAAATCTATTGTAATAATAATTCAGATAACTGAAATTCCAGTAATTAGGTGCAAAGGCATCAAGTGAAGCATCATACATTGCCGCCAGCATTTCAGCGGTTTGTTTTTCTTTCTTTTTATCCTTGATGATCATTTTCCATTCTTCCTGCTGACCCGGAAGTAATTTATCTCTGAACGTTTCAAATTCTATATCCAGTTCTTTGTTCGTATACGGAACAGAAACAGTAGCGCTGCGTGTATAACAGCGGTTATTGCGAACAAAAGCTATGCTGTACCCAAAGTTTCCTCGATGTTCTTCTTTAATGTCCATCACCACTGGTTTCATGGAAGCGTCTTTTAATTCTGTCGTTATAATCTTATCATCATGCTCCATGGTGTACAGATATTTTGCGCCCGGATATGCGGATGCCTGAATGAATGATGCTTTTTCACCCGGTTCTCCGCGTAAATTGATTGCTTCATACCAGTCCGCGGTTTTTTCAGGCGCAGTTTCCTCCGTTTTAGAATACAAAGTGAAAAACCGGATGTCCTTAACTTCCTCTCCATATTTATCCCTGCAAAATGCTTCAACGATATAAACTCCAGTTTTCTCTACACTCAATCCTTTCACAGAGAATTTTTTCAGTTTACCGGTATTGAAATTTCCTTCCATTACTTTCTGTTCCTTCTCCCACTTCGCCATATTATTTTCATCGTCATATAGATCGTAAGGAAACTGCTCGTAAAATTTTTCTTTGCTTATGGTGAACTTATCCGGACGCTCCCAAAGCCGCTCCCTGAATATTTTTTCCGGTTGTTTCAACCGATAGATCACATAATTTCCCTGCGTTGGTTCATCAACACCATTCAGGTTTTTTACGGAAACAGCAATAGAATCGAGCGAGCTCTTTTCCATTTTCTCTTCCACAGTTAAATTAAGCTCCAGCATTTTATAACCTACAGTTACACTGGTGGTGGTGCTTCTTGTTTCGCCGTTTATATCGGTAACATCTGCATAAATTGTATAAGTATAATAAGGTGAAGAAGATTTTGAAACGGCAGGATCGGGCAATGCTTTGAACTTTACAACATAACCGCCGGTGTCGTTGGTAGTAAGAATTCCGTTTACAATTTCTGTCTGATTCGACTGATTGTATCCCCTGTACCACCAGTAATACCAATATGGATAACGGATATTTCTTACCACCCGATATTTTACTTCAGCGCCGTCAATAGCATAACCCGCATATGCTTTCGCAAGTCCGTTTACTGTAATGGAATCATTTATTTTGTACGCTCCTTTTACAGGAGAAAAAGTGGTTTCGAATTTTGGTCGCTTATATTCTTCTACCCGGAAATACACATTGGCGTTTCCGCAATTAATGTGCATTTGTCCGTTCAGCACTCCTACAGGCGCAGTAAAAGTTCCGCTTACCGTTCCGAATTCATTGGTTGTTACTTCAACTGATCCGGCCTTTTGGTAATTTACATCGTACAAAGTATACGTGTACTTCTGAGCCGTTACAAGTTTATTGTCATTCTTATCTCCACGAAGATGAATGCCTTTGAAATAAATTGTTTGTCCCGGACGATATATTGCGCGGTCAAGGAAAATAAATGTTTTGTCGCGTTCATAATCGCTCTGATTATAATGATACAGGGAATAACTGTTGGATGAAACGATCCTGTCCTGTTCATTTATAAATTCCGCGTAGAAATAATATTCTTTGTCGTTAAGCTTGCTTACTACCGCTCTTCCGTTAGTGTCAGTAACAACTTTTTCTCCTTTGCGTGTAACATAGCGACGTTTGCTGTAATCATAATAATTGAACCAGGGTTGAACCGTTACATTCGCAAGAGGCTGGCCATTCATTCTGTGCATTACATAAAATTCTTCCTTTCCATCCTGCAGGTTGCGGTTGATCCATGCAATGTTGCTGGTCCAGAATCTTGAATGTTCAAAAACACTTTTCTTTACATCAAAATCTTCCCGGGTTGCAGCAAGCAGCACATAATAACCGTTATCAAGCTCCGGCATTTCGATTTCTACTTTATGAGTATTGAAATCACCGTCGTTAGGAAGTATCTGTGAAAATCCGTGTTCTGCTTTTAGAGAAACAAGTTTTTTGAT
>CBIHPU010000103.1:0-9098 GCA_966211935.1 uncultured bacterium
GTTCAGTAACGCATTGCATGTTTCATTAGCGTTATTCTTTCTTTCGTTTGCTTTCTTTCTGTTTGCTTCCGGATCTCGGAGATTACTGGCTCTTATACCTATTGCTTTGTATTTGATAGCTTTGATAATTTTTATTTCGCGAAAAGATAATGCAGTTGAATATTATTCCGGTGCGCAGAAAATTTCGAACATGATTGATGGCCGGAGCAATTTTATTTTGTGTTCGCATCTGGTACGACCTGCTGAATGTGTTGTTTATGCTGATGATACATCCAGCTTGAAAGACGCGTTTAGAAAAATAGATGCAAATAAAAGTTCTGTATTTTATTACGCCTGGTACGGTGAACATCCTGATAACCGCGTACTGGATTATCTCCATTCGTATTATTCGGATAAGCGAATAATTTATAAAGCAGAAAGCAATTTGTATGGTATCGAATGTTTCTCTAATGATAAAGCAGCTCAGGCAAGTAACAAAACTTATGTGTGGGGAAGGAATTCTGATCTGAGTTTCTTTGGTGAAAGCTCACCTGTTCCTGATTTTGTGAACCGGGTTGCGGCACTAAACAGTCCCCAACCGTGGGGTCCAACTTTCCGTGCAGATTGTGTCATACTTGCGGATGAGAATGAAATTTCAGCGCGTTTTTCATTTGACTTTTTCAGCAAAGCCGACAACAAAGCCGACAACAAATCCGTATTCGTTGTAAAAGTTGAAGATTCAACAGGAACAAAATGGGAACGCGGCTTTATGGTTTATCCGAATTTTACCAATGATAAAAAATGGAACAGATTTTCAATTAAAGTGAAGCCAGATATTGAATTACAACCGCATTACAAATTGGTTGGATTCTTAATGAACACCAATCCTGACACCATTGAGATCAGGAATTACCGGGTCGAGATCCTCGACGAAGAATAAGCAGGATCACACATTTTAATCAGTTCGGTCAGTTGGCTGATCTTCGTGTATCCTTCTGAAATATTATCTGAAGAGTTCGGATCGAAATGAACTGCTTGCATTCCGGCCGATAGCGCACCCATTACGTCAGCGTTTAAGTCGTCACCGATCATAATTGATTCGTGCGGTTCGCTCTCTGCAGCTTCCATCGCTTTTAAAAAGATCTCTTTTTCAGGTTTTGTAAAACCTGCTTCTTCTGATATGATTACCTGTCCGAAATATTTGCTGAGTCCGCAATTATCCATTTTTACCCGCTGAATTTCTTTAAACCCATTTGTAATGATGTGCAGAGAAAATCTTTCACGTAGAAATTCCAATGTTTCAATTGTTCCCGGAACCAGAGACTTTTGAAACGGCGAACGCTGTACGTATTCTTCCTCCAGCTGATAACCAAGTTCAAAATCATCATAACCGAAATGCTGCATAGAATTATAAAAGCGACTTGTCCTAAGCTGTTGCTTTGAAATTTCACCTGCCTTTAATTTATTCCACAAAATCTCATTTATATTTTCGTATGTTTCAATAAAATCGCAGAAGGCTGTGTTGCAACGTGAGTTTAAATTATATTCATAATAAAGATCAGCGATTACGCGCCGTGAATTTGTTTCAAAATCCCACAACGTTCTGTCCAGGTCAAAGAATATGTGACGGACGTTATTCATCGCTCCGTAAATTAAATTTATGGATTCTGTTGTTTGATCCTTCCGGATTTACGATGGAAATTTCAGCTTTGAATTCCTTTCCGCTAAAATATTGCGAGAGGTCATAGGTCAGCCTTTGTTCAAGGTAGATCATTTCTTCCCTGAGAATAATGGTGTTTTTAGTGATGAGTGCCCCTTTAATAATCAGAATGTCTTCCCCGTCTCCTTTTCCGCGTAACGTGAATGAAACAGTTTCAAATTCCTGAGTGTATTTCTTTTTTATAAAGTCTGTTAGCTTCTGCGTTTCTGTTTTTTCCGCTACGCTGGCCGGATCCTTGAATTTTTCCGTTTTCTGCATTAACTCTGCAGCCGCATAAATTGGAACATAAAAAATTCCCGATAAAAGCAATCCTGTCAAAACAGCGAACACATAATGAGAAACCGGAAAACTTACACGTGAAGGTGTTGCAGTTTGCACAACGCGTGTCCCAGCAATAAAATCACCAATCCTTCTTGAAGGCGAAAGAAAAAGCATGAAAATTTCAATCGGCCAGAGTATAAATCCAAATCCGCGCATTACGTTTCTTACCGGTGATGCCGGGTAGCCTGTTTTATTATTTATTATCTGAAGATGAACTGTTCTTTTTCCAATGCTTCTGCCATTAATGTCTTTAAGATAAAGAAAGGTTGAAAGTGCAATGAAAGTGATAATGAATCCCACTGACGAAAACATGTAAAATGGATTGGTTCCTTTTTCATTATCCATTATCATGAAAAAGAACGGCAACCAGATAATAATTCTGAAAGCAATGCCAATTGTCTGATCAAAAAAAGCGGAGATTAAACGCGACGTAAAATGCGGATTTTTGAAGGTTGGTTTTGGTTTACCAGCAATAAGTTGAGAAATATTTATGTTATCAGAGTCTCCCATTATTAAGTGTTCACAGGTCAGCTGAAAAGCCTTCCTAGTGGCAGGAGTAAATAGAAAACGATTACGGACCAGATAAGACAGGAAATGCTGAGCCAGATAAATACTTTTCTTCGGTTTCCAAAAAAGCGTACGCCAAGAAATGAAGCAAGTGGTATGCTGATCCATGGTGCAATTACTGCAATGCCAAACATTCCGAAATTCTTTTTCGATTTGATGATGAACCTGCTTTTCCAGCTGAATATTTTCTTCTTCGATTCTCTTTTAGGGAAATATTTTGCTTTCATTTTGTCATAAAGCAAAATTGCGCCATCAAAAATATAAGTGAACAGAAAGCTTCCAACTACACCTGCGCCACCCACTGTAGCCATTGTTTCAACAAGATTAAGATCCGCGGTTGTTGCAAGTATATAGCCAGCCTTCGGAAAAAGAATTGAAGTAAGAAAAATCCCTACCATTTTACCCGATACAATTCCTGCCATCTTTCTTCCTGTTTACCGGTTACTGAATATTTTAAAAATGTGGACCTGAAATAATCCGTTAGATTTTTTCTCCGAAAGCGAGATCGCCCGCGTCACCCAAACCAGGCACAATGTATGCATGCGCAGTGAGTTCTTCATCTACCGCGCCTAACCACAAAGTAATATTCGGAGGTAGATTTTTTTTGCAGTAATCAACTCCTTGCCTGCTTGCAATTGTAGAAACGATGTGCGTGTGCTTTGGTGTACCGCGTTTTAGCAGTGATTGATATGCGAGAACCATGGATGATCCGGTTGCCAGCATGGGATCAGAGATAATAAGAACCTTGTCGTTGATATCAGGACAGGATAGATACTCGATATGAATATCGAAAGTATTGTCCTTGTGATGACGGCGATATGCTGAAACAAATGCGTTTTGGGCCCTGTCAAAATAATTAAGGAGTCCGTTATGTAAAGGCAGTCCGGCTCTGAGAATTGTAGCCAGTATTATCTGATCTTTTGTATGTGATGTATCCGCAACACCAAGCGGAGTGGTTGTTTTAGCTACTTCGTATTCTAATGTTTTGCTAAGTTCATAAGCAATAACTTCTCCTATGCGCTCCATGTTCCTTCTAAAACGCATCGGGTCCTGCTGTATCTGGGCATCCCTGATCTCTGCCAGAAAATGATGCAAAATGCTGTTACTTTTATTCAGTATATGAATCATACAAAAACAATGAATTAATGTGCTGAAAGTACGAAAAATAAATTATTTCTTCAATAACCGTAAAGGCTGTGGGAGCTGGTTATTTACGAAAGAAAAATAATTCTGCTCATATGCGCCGAATCCTTTATAAAACCGCTGAAGTCCGGGATCATTGCTCCCTTCAAAATCCAGGATTCGTCCGCTTGATTTTTTGATAAACTCACTGATAAGGAAATACATCGCTGCTTTTTCTTTCCCCTTTTCAGTGAGCGCTGAAAAGAAAAATATGCTCCGCTCTTTATAATGAACAAAAAAGGAGCCACCCAGCAGGATATGCTCTTCGTCATAAACTCCGGTTATATCACACATTTTTCTTTGCGCAAAGGACTGAATGAGTTGCTGGAGCGTATCGTAATTCTTTTGCTTGAGATGTTGAATATTTTTCCCCCTGGTATCTCTGAAAATGCTGATCAGCTCTTTCTCATCGCAGTTTTTTAAATTCAGGAAATTTTTACCCGAGCGGGTAATGTTCCTTCTGCAATTTTCAGAAAAATAATTTGCGGAATTATCATCAATTTTAAGTATGAGATTAACCTGTTCTGAAAACTTTTTGTCGCCTGGATCTGTTTGGTTCAGGTAATTGAAATTGGTGTGAACGTAACGGAAGTGGGAAGGGATGATGTTGAGAAAATCTTTTACATCGGCTGTACCGAACACACCAAGCTGCTGCGTGAAAAATGGCTGGTAGATCATGCGTATGCCCATCTTTTTTTTCCAGGCAACAGGCATTACTGCTTCAAAATCGTTCAGCACAATTCCGCTCCAGTTCTCACTGGCAATATCTAAGAACCACGAGAACGCGTATGGCAGTTGCTGGGACGACCGTTCGATACACTGATCCCATTTTGTCCGTTCTATGTCTTTACCTTCAAGAAAACGTAACACCTGTGCAGAATTCATGGAGTTTAATATAATTTTTTTTCCATCCCGGGAAGCCCTTTTCGTCAAAGCTTCTGTCGTGCCATACCGAAACAAGATCTCCTTTCACCTTCATCACTTCTTCGGCTATAGAGAGAATTTCGCTGATGGCTTCTTCCGCGGAAACTTTTTGCTGATCATAGAAAACAGAATCCATCACATGAAAAGGAACCATCAGTAAATTCGTTTCTTCATCTTTTTGCAGATCGTAAAAATTGAATGAGCAACTTGTGCCCGCGCGGAATCCGTTATGAGTGGAAAAACCCATTGAATATTCTTCCGTAATTGAATTTTGCATTAGTGCGCGGAGAGTAGCCGGAAAACGCATTCGTAAAAAATGTTGCCTGCTTTTATTAACCGGCTTGTTGATCAACGTGCCAATTTGTTTTATCTCTTCCGCTAACTTTTCAGTCTGCTCTGAAGAATAATAGGAAGGATGAATTCCCAGGTTAGCGCGGGAAGCGAGTTTACGAACCAGCTTGTCCATTTCGGTATTGCCCGGTGGTAAACTTGTATCATACGTATTCTTTTGCGTGTACAAAACGAAGTAGGTGAGGGGCACACGCGTTTTTTCAGATAATGCAATCTGAAAATCATAAGCGTCATAAGGATCAGGAAGCTTACCGCTAAGTACTTTCGCACGTGTGCGTATCTCTTCTGTTTTTCCGTTTAAAAAAGATTTTGCCATTGCGCCATACTTTCGTATACCGGCTTTTCCTTTGTACGCGAAAGCATTATCTATGTCAATTGTTGAATGATAAGAGAATTTTTTTTCTGAAATTTTTATTGAAGGATTTATTTTTTTTAACGTGTCGGCAAATTCAGTGATCCAGATATCGACCACTGGAATAGCAAGAAAGTTATTTTTAAACGCAAGACTTGCAGTCGCGGGAAATCGCCCGTGATGATCTGCCTTAAATTCCTGGTATTCCTCATAACGCGACAACATATAAAATACCGCTGAAAAAATATCGAAGCCAGTAAAGGAATTCTTCTCCGGAAAAAGGACTGGTGTCTTGTTTTTTCTGAGCATCTCTGGTTGCGACGGATTTATTTTTGTTTCATCCAGCAAACCTGAAGGAAAAATCTGTTGTGAATTATTAATGACTTCACCGGAGTAATTGATCAGGATGGTGTTTTCGTTAAGCGGGGGATTTTTATCCTGAATTATCTTAAACGGAATGCCGAGAAAAGTATTGAAAATAAAATTGCACGCGTAAGTCAAACGCGGCCCAGAAGTATTTGAATAAATAAGGATCATTTCTTTCCCATTGCGCTTTTTACAATGCTCTTTGCCCACTGTTTTGTATTGAAGAATACAATGTTTCTCGCTTTGTTATTTAGGATGTCTTCTCGCATTATTTCATGGGCCCTGGCCAGATCCAGCTGCGCAAGCGGAATGTTGTTTACTGTCTTCAACCGGAGAATTCCCGCCGAAAGAAAAACTTCCTCCATTGGATTTACGTTATTGATATAGCCGGCTTTTTTTGCGAAAAGTCTGAAGATCTTTCTTTCAGAATTTCCTTTTTCGTCTGTATACATTACCGGAACTTTTTTCCATGCCCTGTATTTTACGTTTTCTAATTCCTCTGTATAATGGGCGAAGGTTAAGGATGATTGAAGATCAAGATCAATGGTAAGCATTATTGCCTTGTGACTGTTTAGAAAATCAAATGGCGAATTAGCGGCAAAGGAACTTTCATTTCGCATTTCACAAAGTTCATCCCGGTGTTTTCCCCAAACTGCAAATGAATGCAACGCGTTGTAAGTGCGTCTGAAACCATTTGTCCTTAACGCGTATTGAGCCAGGATGCCGGTAACAGGTTGCGTGTTATGAATATCAAATATTTCGTTCTTCCTTAAATTGTAATTAAAAGTTGGAATTAGCAATGTGCCCTCCTCAGTGATTATATCAGTAAACGATTTAAGAAATTCTACCGGATCAAAACGTTCGTTATGCTTACGTGCAGTATGAACCAGCCGCGTAATATCTGCTGAGAGATAAATAACATCTCCTTTTTTTATTTCAAATTCACGTGCGATTGCTGAAAGCCGGATATAATCTTCCATACGCTCAGAGAATTAAACGCATTTGCTGCAATTCTGATTCAAATCCCATTTTTTTCCAGAAGCGCATTCCAATTTCGTTATTGTTTACTACCTGTAATTCTATGCTGTGCACATGTTTTTCAATGAACCAGGTTTTCATTTCCTGGAACATTTTTTTTGCCGCGTCGCCACCTCTTGATTTCTCGAGTAGAAAAAAATGAGAAACTACGCCCATGCGTAAGTTGCCAAGATAATCCGGCGCCAGTTTTAACTGGCCGTGGCCAAAGCCGGAAACCAAACCTTTTTCTTCCGCCACAATTAAAACAGACGTTTTACCTAAACTTTTTTTTACGTTCTCTATCCACAACGCCTCACCACCTTCAATCAGCTTCATCGGAACGTTCAATGAATTCAAATACCTATAATACTCAAAAAAAAGCGTTTCAACTTTACTGAAGTCGGCGTAATTTGTATCTGCTGCAAAAATTTTCATTGTTTATTTCAGGCTTTGGGTGCTTCAAGAATTATTTCTACCAGCCTCCCGAACTTTGTAAATTCTCCGGGTTGGTATTTTTCAAGGTCAATCACAATTCCAAATTTGTTTTCGCATTCAGAAACCAGGTCAACAAATGAAAGCGAATCGTAAATTCCTTCTTTCACAAGGTCAGAATCGTTTGAAGGAGATCCGGAATTCAGTCCCAATAACTGCATTCTGCGTTGCACCTGTTCACTTAAAAAGCTTTTCACTAACTTTTTGTCCATACTTACAGCAACTCCTTTATTTTATTGCGGTCAATCTTACCATTTGCATTATGAGGAAAGCTTTGTAAATATACAATTTGTTGCGGTAGCATATATGTGGGCAATTTTTTGCTGAGCATCTCCAATAATAAATTTCTTGATATTTTTTCTTTTCCTTCCAGCACCGCTGTAAGTATGTCTGTTCCCTCTATTTTTCTTACAAAACAAATTGTTGTCAATCCAGTTATCAAATTTACTTCGTGTTCAATTTCTCCCAGCTCTGCGCGGTATCCGTTTATTTTTACCTGGTTGTCTTTTCTGCCCACGAAAAAGAGTTCGTGTTCATTGTTCTCAATAACAATATCACCGGTTTTGTACCACTTTGTTCCATTAATCATATGGAATTTTTCTTCAACGTCATTTCCGGAAAAATAAGATGTGATAACCTGTTTTCCATTCAGCAATAATTCTCCCTCAAAAGCCTGTTTGCCTTTTTCATCCAGGATCAGATATTGATTTTCATTGAAAATTTTTCCAATGCAAACATTTCCGTTTATAGTTTCAGGATCATTTTTGATTTCGTAAGCTGCAATTGCTACAGTAGCTTCTGTTGGTCCGTAAAGATTGAAAATTTTCGCATTTGGAGCGGCCGTTTTTATTTTCTGCGCGTGAGTTGCCTGCAAAGCTTCCCCGCAAAACAAAACCGTTTTAAGTTCAGGGAAATTATCCGACTTTAGTTGCCGTAGTTTATCCATGATCTTTAGCCAGGAAGGCACGGAGAACCAGTGATCGATTTTCCTGTTTTTAATATATGAAGAAGGAGAAAGTAATTCATTTTCTGAAGGAACAACAAGCGTTCCGCCCTGAGTGAATGTTACAAAAATATCGTGTACACTCAGGTCAAAAGTCAGATCAAATGTATGGCTGCACTTATCACCAGGATATATATTGAATATTTTCTGAATATTTTCCAGGTATGCAAGTAATTGCTGGTGTTTAATAAGAACGCCTTTCGGTTTGCCAGTACTTCCGCTTGTAAAGAGCAGGTAGGCATGTTCTCCTTTTATATAAGTTGAGTCACTTTTTAAAGTTGATTGGTCTATGATCTTTTCAGAGATGCAATTCACTTCATCGTAATTCAAATTTTCATTAGAGAATAAAGTTTTTGCTCCGCTCTCTTTTAAAATTTCCTTATTCCTCTCAATAGGAAATTTTGGATTCAGCGGAACGTAAGCTTTACCGGATTTCAAAATACCTATGATTGAAGCGTAATTAAAAAAATCTTTTGTTCCGGTAATTGCTATAAATTGTTCGTTATGATTTGCGGTCAGATAGGACGAGATTTTATCTGAAAGATCATTAAGTTCATTGTATGAAATACTTTTATCGGAAAATTCAATTGCTGTAGAATCCGCGTGCGTTTTAAAAGCTCTTCGCAGTAATGAAATTACATCATATTGTGGTTCAGGATTCATGAAAGTTCCTCTTCCAGCATTAGTGAGTCGAGCAGATACTTCGTGGCCCAGTTTGGAAATGCAAAAGGTTCGTACTTGCCCCAGATAGGAAATGATCCCTGCAGCGCGCCTTTTACTTCTTTCCTTCCATCAAGAGTGAGTGACTGAATGTAAACCAGGAG
>CBIHPU010000104.1:0-9077 GCA_966211935.1 uncultured bacterium
AATCTGCGATATCCTGGATATCCGGATCCTGGTAGTAGTGAGCAAGGATGACGGCGTTCTTTTCCTGCTTGAGACGGTGAATCTCGGCAAAAATATCCAATCCTGCATCAACCGGAGTATCCACGTAACCTTTTTGCAAACTCACATTAATCATATATATATTTTCTTTTAAAAGAATAAATGTATTTGTATTAGCGCTGTTAATATGTTGGCATGTTTATTTAATTCACACTTGCTTATTTCAAAACAAGTTTATCATTAACAGGTAATCAGGTGGTTTTACAGTAATAAAGACCTGATATTCAAGAGTAAGCCAAGGATATTAACAGAGTGTTAATTTACCGGTTTTTTTAATAGCTTTTACCTTATTAACACCCTTTAATGGTGAACAGAATCATCAAAAGTTTACTGTTTTTTTCTATGCTGAAATTTTGAACTAACTCAGTTTTTTATATCCACGCTTTTAAATTAACATTACAGAAAAAGATCGGAAAACTTATTAGCAGCAATTAACTATTTATTAAGAGTAATCAGTGAAAAATACTCTACAAAACAGGCTGAATAGCAGGCACTAAAGTTTTGGAGTAATTTTAAACTGAATAACAATTATTGAGGTAATTTTGCTGCGTTAATTATTTCATTATGTCAAAACCAACATCTATTGCAATAGGGAGTGATCACGCCGGCTTTGAGCTGAAAGAAAAAGTAAGGAAGTACCTGGATAAACAAGGTATAAAAGTTATTGACGAGGGTACTTATTCTGAAGAAAGGGCCGATTACCCGGATTACGCGCATAAGGTTGCTGATGATGTACTCTCAAAACGCGGAGAGTTGGGAATTTTGATTTGCGGAAGTGGCAACGGAATAAATATTACAGCAAATAAACACAAAGGTATACGCAGCGCATTATGCTGGAAGCCCGAGGTGGCCGCATTAGCCAGGCAACATAATAACGCGAACATTATGGCTCTACCCGCGCGTTTTATTAGTGACGAAGACGCGTATAAATGCGTAGATGAATTTTTGAAGGCGGAATTTGAAGGCGGAAGGCACAAAGACAGGATCGAAAAAATAGAGTGCTGATTTTCTCTACTCTACAATCACTGGCTTTTCGTATTTTCGCATCGGATGTCAGTACCAGCAGATAAGCTTATAATTTTCTCGGGGCCCAGCGGCAGCGGAAAAACAACCATTGTTCAGCATTTACTTAAGAAGCATGCTGATAAAATGGCCTTTTCTATTTCAGCAACAACCAGGTCACGACGCGGAGCGGAAGAAAACGGTAAGGATTATTATTACCTCTCGGCTGAAGAATTCAGGAAAAAAATTGAAAACGATGAATTTCTCGAATGGGAGGAAGTTTATTCAGGCCGATATTATGGTACATTAAGAAAGGAAGTGGAGCGACTTTGGTCACAGGGAAAAAATGTTGTTTTTGATGTGGATGTTGAAGGGGGATTGAATTTAAAGAGTCAGTTCAGGGATAAGGCACTGGCAATATTTGTGATGCCGCCATCTATAAAAATTCTGGAAGAGCGTTTACATTCCCGCAAAACGGATTCTCCGGAAAGTATTTCAAGAAGAATAGAAAAAGCGGAAAAGGAGCTTAAGACCGCCAGCCTGTTTGATAAATTTATTATAAACGAAACACTCGAGAACGCATTGAGAGACGCGGAGAAAATTGTGGGCGAGTTTTTGTTTAAAGAAGGTTGCTGATTTTCTTCTGTTCACTTTCATTGAAGCGAATCTGTTCTCTTCAAAAGCAAATCGTCGGTGCTTATAATACCGGCGAATCTGAAAAAACTGCTCTGATCAATCTTTACTCCTATCCTTTTTTTCGTGCTGGTTTTTTCTTTGTGCAATCACCTGCTCCGCTTCGCGGGTTTTTCTTTCATACCTTTCGCGTACACGTTGAATAAATCTTTTAGCCTGTTCTATTCGTCGTGTCACGTTAAAGATCGCTCCGCGGAGCCCCTCATATTTTTCCTTTAAGTATTTCTGACGGCGATCCTGTTTTTGTCTGCGACGTTCTCTCCGCTCTTTATGAAAATCCGCGGCAGTCCGCTCTCTTCTTTTCTGTTCAAGATCTCTTTGATGTTGTAGCGCCAGCTCCTTATCTTTTAATTCCTTTTCAGCGTTTATTTTTTCTTCATGATGTTTTTCACTTGCCGTCTGAAGTTCTTTTTCTTCTTCTTTCTCAGGCTGAACTTCTTCCTTTTCATGTTTCGCGACCTTGATAAGGTTGGCTACACCAAGAACTCCTTCCACTTCTGCGGCCACATGTCTTAAACGATCACTATCATCCGCGTGCTGAACTGTTCCTTCCAGAGTTATCCACCCTTCGTGTGCTGTTACCTTGATCCAGTTTTTATTTATATCCGTATTCTTTCGGATAGATTCTTTCACTTCGTGTTCAAGCGCCACGTCTTCAGTAGTCGCTTTTCCATTCCTCACAACATCAATGTTATTTTCAATGGTTAACAGGCCCGCGGTTTTTTTTGCGACTTCTTCCGCTTTATTTTTTTTACGCAGGGTGTTTACTGTTCCCTGCAGTTCAACAACATTATCATGTATACGCACTGTAATATCTGATTCACTCAGCGTCGGTTCCCACAACAGTTCCTGCTTTATTTCCTGCTGTATATCTTTATCAGTTTTTATCATGGCGCTTATCTTATTATTGATCTTTATAGATTCTGTAAATATTTCTGCTAAGTAACAATCACAACATTCTAAATAAAATCGGGTAAGTCATTCAACAGGATGACAAAGGAACGTCAGCACAAATTAATCAGGTTTTGTTTAAGGTAATAGCCATCATATAGCAAACTGATAATACTCATAAGCTGAAAAAAATCATCACGCTTACTTTGAGGAAAAATAAATCATGAGAAAACTATTACTCTGCTCAATTATTCTGGTTCAGTCATATTTTTTTGCTCAACTTCCGGATGGAACTTTTGAAAACTGGACCACAAACAATTATGAAAATCCAACCGGATGGTTGACAGCAAACCTGCGCGACTTTCAGCGCCACAGTGTTTTTACAGTTACTAAGGTCACGGGCTTTTCCGGTTACGCTATGCGTATAGAAACAAAAGTTATTAATGGAGATACAACTGAATCCTATATTGTAAATTCTACGGGCACTTGTGATGATCCCCAGAACTGGACCGGAGGAGTTCCATATTCTCAGCAACCAACAGCGTTAACCGGCAAATACCGTTATAATTTACCGGGCAATGACACAGCAATCATTTTAGTTATTTTCAGAAAGAACAACGCGAACATCGGAAATAATTTAATTAAGATCCGCGGAACAGGAAACCAGTCAACTTTTGCAAGCTTCAGTTATCCTGTAACCTGCAGCGGAGCGCCCGACTCTGTTATCATAGCCGCTGCAGCCAGCAATAAAATAAGTAACGCAGGCATTCAGCATGGAAGTTTTATAGAGTTGGATAATCTTGCTTTTACCGGGGCAACCCAGGTAATCCCAAATGGAAATTTTGAAAATTGGACAGCGCTGAATGTACAAACGCCTTCAGGTTGGGATACGTGGAGTTTTGACATGAATCACCAGACTGCAAGTGCGCATTCGGGTAACTTCGCCATGAATCTTGCAACAGGAATGGACGAATGCGGCGAAGCATCACCCGCGACAATGACGAGCGGAACGATGGGGGATTATTCAGGACCGGAAGGAGGGCAACCGTATAATTTAATGACTGATACTTTATGCGGCTATTATAAATATTTACCTGCAGGAAGTGATTTGGCCAGTGTTAATGTAACATTGACCTATCTAGGAATGAATGCAGGCGGAAACGGAATGCAACTTTCAGCAGCCAGCGTTTATTCATACTTTGAAGTTCCGTTTTCCGCCTTCACTACGCCGGATACAATAAGAATTGATTTTCAGTCGTCGCAATGGCCCGTTACACTTGCAAATGTTGGAAGCACGCTGTACCTGGATGATCTTTACCTTAAATCCAATCCGCTTGGAATTTTTTCCGCGGGCAAAAAAGATATTGAGGTAAAACTATTTCCAAATCCGGTAAGCGCAGATCTGAGAATTAAACTTAGTTCCGATTTTGCGGGTGAAGAAAATACTATTACAATTTACAACGCCTTAAATCAGGAGCAGGGAACATATGAATTCACGGGAAATAATTTTAACCTTAATACATCGCACTTATCTTCGGGAATATATTATCTGCAGTTAAAAAACAAAACAGGCGTGACGTTACAGAAATTTGTAAAACAATAAAACACAGAACCGCCTCCGGGCGGTTTTTTCTTATTAATGAAAAGGTTTCAGCACAACCTTCACGCAGTTTTCTTCTTTGCTGTTGAAAATATGGTAGGCGTGAGGAGCATCGTTTAAATGAAGTTTATGCGTGATGATGTCATCCAGAATGACTTTTCCATCCGCAACCAGTTTTGTGAGTTCGTCAATATATTTCTGAACAGGCACTTGTCCTCCTCTCCATTTAATTCCTTTTTCAAACATCTGTCCAAAAGGAAAATTATCGTAAGTAGTTGCATAAACACCAACAGTTGTTACGGTTCCGCCTCGCCTCACGCAACTCATTGCAAGCTTAAACGCCTCTATACTTCCCGCTTCAACATGCACCATCGCCACAGCTTTATCAATAAAATTCATAGCGGGCTCCATTCCAACCGCGTCTACGCAAACATCTGCACCTCTTCCATCGGTCATATCACGTATCTGCTGAACGACTTCCTTATTATTGTTTTTAACCAGTATCGTTTCACTCTTTGCAGCGTCTTTCGCTTTATCACAACGGTATTGCTGCGTGTCAAGACCGATTACGCGTTTCGCGCCTTTAAGCCAGGCGGATTTTTGCGCCATTATTCCAACCGGACCGCAACCAACAACAACAACTGTTTCTCCACCTTTCAATTCTGCCCAATCAATAGCTGCAAAACCGGTTGGAAAAATATCGGTGAGAAAAAGACATTGTTCATCGCTCATATTCTCCGGTGCAAGTCGTGGACCCACGTCAGCGTATGGAACACGTACATACTCTGCCTGCCCGCCGTTGTAGCCGCCGTACAATTCAGTGTAGCCGAACATTCCCGCACCTTTCTGTTCTAAAATTCCTCCTTCCGGCCCATAATTATCCGGATTGGAATTTTCACAATGTGTAAAATGCTGATGTGTGCAGAACCAGCAGGAACCACAGGCAATTGGAAAAGGCACAAGAACCCTGTCTCCTTTTTTAAAACGCGTAACGGATTTTCCCAACTCCACAATTTCGCCCATGAACTCATGGCCAAGCACCTGGTTTTTCGCTCTTGGAATTGTTCCGTTGTAAATATGCAGATCAGATCCACAGATCGCGGTTGAACTCACCTTAACAATGATATCGCGCTGATCAATTATTTCCGGATCATCGACAAGATCCACGCTAACGTGACGGGGACGATGAAATACAAGCGCTCGCATGCAGCTTGTTGAGACAAAAAAAATACCAGTGTAACGAAAATAAATTTTAACGGGGAAGAATGAGAAAATCAGGAATAAGTTCGCAGATTTTACGAAGACCTGTTACAAGCGTTTCATAATCGTATGGTTTATTTAAAAAAAGGTTAGCGCCTTTTTCGTAGCATTGAACAACCTCTTCTTTGGAACTTGATGTTGTATAAATAAAAACCGGAATTTTCTTAAAGTGATCGCTGCTTTTTAACTGAACAAGTGTTTCTCGACCATCTTTAACTGGCATGTTCAGATCCATGAAAATTACCCCGGGAGTTTTATTTTCTGAGTAAAACTTTTCGAGCAATTCAAAAAGTTCTTCGCCGTTTCTTGCAAAATTTAGACGGTAAATGCCAGACACTTCCTTTAGTGCCATCATAAACAGTTCCTGATCCGATTTATCATCATCAACCAGCACTATATCTATAAATCCACCCATAAAAATCAACTAATGCCACATTCACAGATTAACTCAACAGAATCATGGCTTATCGGGGCAAAAGTGATGATTAATTTTTGAATAAAAAAAAATTAGACTGATTAAACCTCACTAAACGTTTAGTGAATTTTTTCCATCCATATAGCGGATGACTTTTTCGAAAGAAAGCCTGAACCACTCAGTAAATGAAGATGGATTCTCCGATATTTCTTTTCTTATTAAATCAACATTGGCGTATTTCCAGCTTTTAACCTCTTCCTTGTTCGGTTCAGGCAGGGAGTCGCTGATGACCGAGTAAACGTGATCAAATTCATTTTCAATTAAACCATTGTTAAAACGCACCTTATAAATAAAACTGAAAATAAATTCGGGACGCAGGTTAAGTCCCATTTCCTGTTGCAATCTTCTATTGACCGCGCGCTCCATACTTTCGCCATAATTAGGATGGCTGCAACAAGCGTTTGTCCATAAGCCCGCAGAATGATATTTTGTATCCGCGCGCTGTTGCAGTAGCATTTCACCGCGGGAATTAAAAATAAAAACAGAGAACGCGCGGTGAAGCAATCCTTTCTGATGCGCTTCAAGTTTTTCCATTTTTCCTAATGGATTATCCTGTTCATCTACCAGGATTATATATTCTTCGCGATCCATTTTCAGGTGTAATGCTAATTATTTTTAATCAATTTTTAAAGAATTTTACATGATATAATATTTATCCGTTTCTAAAGGTGGAGGAATTTCTTTTTCTTTAAGCAATTGGCGGATATTGATTTCAATTTTGCGTGCAATGGCGGTTACCGGAATATCGCTCTCGCGATTGGCGAAGGGATCCTGTAAATAGAAGGCAGCTTTTTCCAGTAATAAGAAAATCAGGGATAAGATGATAGTGAGCGGCAATTCAAAAACTAAATTTACATCGCGCAGAGAAATGGAAAGCGTAACCACAAAAACATAAATTGTAAGGTGCAGAAATAATCTGTAAGTTGTTGGGAAAATAGTTGTTTTTATCCGTTCCGCTTTTCCCGTTGCATCAACAAGACGCGCAACAGTGGAATTGAGCTGTATGTGGCTGAAAATATCTAATTGATTGTTATCGTGCAGCTGCCTTAAGTCAAGCGCCTGAAATTTCAAAAGTGCGAGGGAGTTGTTGGCATGATTAGAAACTTCATTTAATTCATGACTTGAGACAAGTTTGTCAATATCTTTTGTTCCGCCGCCATTGCGCAGTTCCTGTCCAAAACAATAATTAAAGGCGATCTGCCGGTGCGCAATACGTGTTATTATCGGATTCGATTGATCTGCAACGAAAGATTGGAGCTGTATAACAAGTGTGCGCGAATCGTTTACTATTTCTCCCCACACTTTTCTTGCTTCCCACCATCTTTCATAGGACTGATTAATTTTAAACGAAAGAACGATCGATATGGCGGTTCCAAGAAAGACAGGAATGTTCAGGGGCATCAATGGCACATACTCCTTATACACAAGCGTGATTACGTGAGACGACACAGCAAAAATTACCACGATGCCGATATCGAACCACAGGTTTTCAAAAATATAACGTAAGGGTATTTGTTTCTCAAGAAGCATTGCCTGAATGCTCAGGAAAAAAAGCAACCAGCTTTATGTTGCTGAATAAACAAGATGAATCGGCGCGCCTGGAGCTTTTGCTCCACATTAGTCCCACTGAAATCTTAAAGCGTTTTCAGTTTTTAATTTTAATATCAGGTCTGTGATATGGTTTTCATCTTCAATTAAACCGGGACAAAATGAGTACGCTTCAGCGGCGAATTTTTCAGCATTGCGCACCGGACCTTTAAACTCAATCTCCACGTAATTTCGTCCTGCGGAAACAATATAAAAATCTTCTTTTTGTTTCCATTCGTTAAACTTGTTTACAAGGTTCTCATTTTTATAAGCCTGATCCATACCATTTGTTTTTCGCCATCTTAAAAGTTCAATTTCATTGCGGCCATGTATTAATCCAACATAATCCCGACCTGAGCCATCATCGGAGAAAATAAAAATCAGGCAACTTTCCTGGCGGAATTTTTCTTTGTAAGCAAGGACAAATGGCCTGGCCTTTTCCATTTCGCATTTGCTGCATAACCCGAATCCTGTTGAGTCTGTCAGCTCACCCCTTTCATTCACTTTCGGAATTAAAGTAATTGGCTGCCTGGTATGAACTTTAATTATATCTACAAATTGCTCACGAAATTTGAGGCTGTCGCACAAACGCTGTTCGGCTGCAGACAGGCTTTTTATTTCCGAATCGACTTCTTTATTTTCTCCACAACCAAAGAGGATGACAATAAGTATAACTGAAAAATTTTTAAATTCAATTCGCATAACAGGAGAAAAAATATTAGCCGAAAATTAAAATATTTTTTCAGAGAGAATAATAATGTTCCTTCTCTTTTAATAGATTTTCCAGGTCAAGCGCCCGGGTATACATATCTATTTTTCCATCCGCTTTTCTTGGCCATTTGTCTTTTGGTCTGTCCCAGTACAGCTCAATGCCATTGTCATCCGGATCGCTTAAATAAATTGCCTCTGACACACCATGATCTGACGCGCCACGGATAGGATATTCTTTTTCCAACAGGCGATTAAAGATTACAGCGAGATCTTTTCGTGTAGGATAAAGTATTGCTACATGATAAAGTCCCGTTGAATTCTCAGGAGCTGGAGATGATTTTTTACTGTGCCATGTATTTAATCCGATATGATGATGATAGCCGCCTGCGGAAACAAATGCCGCGTCAGTTCCGTACATTGTAACCAGTTCAAATCCCAACAAGCCACAATAAAAATCCAGTGACTGATTAAGATCAGATACTTTTAAATGCACGTGCCCTATTCGTGTTTCTTTGGGAGTTACGTAATTTATTTCCTCATTCATGCGCGAAAAGTTTAACATAAACGATACAAACTTCATACTAGCCCGCTCTTTTTTCAGTGACCAAACACAAAAAAATATTACAATAAAATGAGTTTGTTAAGGCACCACCATTTTTATCTGGGCGGGAATAATCTCTGCATGAATTTTTTTTACTTTTCCCATATACTCTCCATCAATATGAAAATGCGCACCTCGTTCAGCTTCACCGGATGAACTACCGTGAAGTCGGGCTCGCG